>CAXGRW010000936.1:0-2018 GCA_964012125.1 uncultured Rhodopirellula sp. | reverse complement strand
ATGATATCCAATCCCGTGCCGGTGCGTTGCCCCGAGCAGTGCAGACTTCCCCAAGTCCCTATGCCACGTTCTGCATCTGGTCTCTGTGCACCATTCGCGAGACTGTCATCCTTTTCCTCAGCGTGTTATCGTCTTAACTGATGGACATCGAACCGCAGCATTGGGAATTCCCCCGCTCCAGTTCACGCCCACTCTATCCATTGTAACCAGACACAAGCGAGTTCCCTCCGTGAATCACCCTACCTCACGCCTGACCTATTCCATTCGGGCACTTCCACTGCTTGCATTCTTGTTATGTAACGTCGTATCTGCTGAACGTCCGAACATCCTGTTTTTGTTTTCGGATGATCACGCGATCAAGTCGATCTCGGCCTATGGTGGTTCATTAGCCTCCGTTGCTCCGACTCCAAACATTGATCGGATTGCGAGAGAGGGAGCTGTTTTCAAAAACTCGTTTTGCGCGAATTCAATTTGCGGCCCATCTCGGGCAACGATTCTGACTGGCAAGCACAGCCACAAGAATGGGTTCATGCGAAATGGAAACACGTTCGACCCCAAACAATGGACGGTCGCGAAATCACTTCAGAAAGGCGGTTACGAAACCGCAGTGATCGGAAAATGGCACCTCAAAACAAATCCGGTCGGGTTCGATCACTGGGAAGTTTTCCCAGGGCAAGGAAGTTACTACAACCCAGTGTTCATTCAGATGGACGGCAGTAAACAACGCTTCGAGGGTTACGCTACCGACCTTACCACGAAGAAAGCCATCAACTGGCTTGACGGACGGGACAACTCAAAACCGTTCTTTTTGATGTGCCAACACAAAGCTCCTCATCGCACTTTTGCCCCAGCGTTACGGCATCTGGGATCATTCGATGATATAGAGATCCCTGAACCGGCAACACTGTTCGACAATTACTACAACCGGCACTCGTCGCTTGCGTCGAACGAAATGGAAATCGATCGCCATTTTGACTGGGCTTACGATGCAAAAATCAGAAAAGACGAACGTGGCGACGTCAAGCTTCCCAAACCGGATCGGTATGGAACACCGGAATACAATCGTATGTCACCCGCACAAAAAAAAGAGTGGGATGCTTATTTCTCACCGCTCAACCAACAGTTTTTAAAAGATTATGCATCAGGCAGTCTGAGCGACGAGGATATCGTTCGCTGGAAATACCGACGGTACATGCGGAATTACCTCAGCACAGTCAAAGCTGTAGATGAAAGCGTCGGGCAGATGCTTGATTACCTCGATGCCAATGGCTTGGCCGAAAATACTATCGTGATCTATTCCTCGGATCAGGGCTTCTTCCTCGGTGAGCATGGCTGGTACGACAAACGTTGGATGTTCGAGGAATCATTCAGAATGCCTTTTCTGATCCGCTGGCCCAACATGGTGCAACCGGGATCACGCCCTGCTGAGCTGATTCAAAACATCGATTACGCCCCTACGTTTCTTGAAGCTGCAGGGCTGGACAGTCCCAATGCTGTTCAGGGCAGGTCGTTGTTACCACTGTTCAAAAAGGGGCCGAAGACTTGGCGAGACTCGCTGTACTACGCCTACTACGAACTCGGCGAACATGCGGTTCCACAACACTTTGGTGTCAGGACCGACACCCACAAATTGATTTACTTTCCCAAAAGTGATGAATGGAACCTCTATGATTTGGCAGAAGACCCTAATGAAATGAAGAGCGTCCACGCGGAACAAGACTACCAAGCGATCCGCGGTGCACTGACCGCTGAGTTCAACCGCTTGCGAGAGAAATACGAGGCACCACCGTTCGATGCTTCGCGAAGATAAACTCTGCAAAATCTTACTGGCTGTTACCTCTAGCATTGATACCGTTCCAGCGGGGATGCATGCAGCAGAGATATGCGTGCACCCCACACAGACGGCATTGCCCGTGACTGCTGGGGATACAACTGCCCCAACTCGCATAATTTAACAAAACGGAGACAATTAACCCTAAACACACCCTTTGTTTTCGCAAACCCGAACGTGTTCATGA
>CAXGRW010000935.1:0-2030 GCA_964012125.1 uncultured Rhodopirellula sp. | reverse complement strand
CTCGAGTGGAAATCGCCTTGTCCACCGGATTCGGTCTCACTCTGAATGGACATAGAATATGCAGCGTGGACCGCATCAGAATACAAATAACGTGCCGACAAACGACCTGCCGACAACTGTTCAGCCAAATCGACACTGACCCACATCAATCCAAAGTAACCCCCACGAGATGTCTCAGATGGACCGCCCGAATATCCTCTGGTACTGCACGGACCAACAGCGTTTTGACACCATCGGTGCGTTGGGAAACCCATATGTGAGCACGCCAACCATCGACAGTCTCGTCACAGAGGGAGTCGCTTTCACGCATGCCTACTGTCAAAGCCCAATCTGCACCCCAAGTCGCTCGAGCTTCATGACTGGGATGTACCCCTCACGCTTGCACAACACGCGCAATGGCAATGAGTCGTTTCCCACAACTCAACCAATCATCACCAAACTGATCGCCGACTCTGGCTATCACTGCGGCATGATTGGAAAGTTTCATCTTCAAAGCTCCGGGTATCGAACGGAACCTCGGATCGACGATGGCTTTGACTACTGGCAATTCAGCCATGCACCACGCGACGACTGGTCCGAAGGGCACCATTACGCAGAGTGGGTACGTCAGCAGGGCGGAGACCTTGACGCGATGAGAGAAAGTGCCGAGCGAGTCTGCCCGGAAATGCACCAAACAACTTGGGCAAGCGAATGCGCTATCGAATTCATCCAGGACCGCACCAATGATTCATCGCCTTGGCTGCTGAATCTCAATGTTTATGATCCTCATCCACCATTCATTCCTCCCAAAGCATACGCCGATCGTTTTGATCCCGCTGACATGCCCGGCCCCCACTTCCGTCCCAGCGATCTTGAACAGCAGGCGAAACTCGGAGAACTGGATTTCCAAGACGAGATCCGAACACCTCAGGAGCATGATGCCCATCGCGTACAAGCTCTGTATTACGCCATGATCGCGCAAATTGATGACCAGCTAGCCCGCATCCTGCAGACACTTGAAGCGACAGGGCAACGCGAGAATACGATCATCCTATTTACAAGTGACCACGGCGAAGCATTGGGAGACCACGGCCTGATGTACAAAGGCTGCAGATTTTACGAGGGATTGGTCAGGGTGCCCTTGATCTTTTCATGGCCGGGACATTTCCAGCAGAACGTAAAAAGCGAGGCCCTCGTAGAACTACTGGACATGTCCTCAACTTTGCTAGAAGCCACTGGCGTATCCAGTCCAGAACAGATCCAAGGTAAAAGCTTGATTCCAATTTTGCGTGGCGAAGCCCCCGCAAACGAACTCCGCTCATTCGTGCGTTCAGAATACTTTGATGCACTGGATCCGCATTTCACGGGTGGAAGTGGCACCTTCGGAACCATGTTCCGCACGCGTCAACACAAGCTCTGCATGTATCACGACAAGCAAATCGGCGAACTCTATGACCTGACAACCGACCCATGGGAGTTTGAAAACCTGTGGGACTCTCGGGATCACCAGAGCATCAAGAATCAACTGATCCGGGAAGCATTCGACGCCCACGTCGTCCTCACCACTGACATGGGCTCGCCACGCATCGCGCCCATGTAAATACAACGGGCAATCGGTAAATACAACGGGCAATCGGTAAATACAACGGGCAATCGGTAAATACAACGGGCAATCGGATGGAGCACAACCTTGGGTACACCCCCCTCGGGCCACTGCGCTGCTTCCCGCTTCCCGCTCCCCGCTTCCCGCTTCCCGCTTCCCGCTCCCCGCTTCCCGCTCCCCGCTGCTGCCTCCGAGGCCCCCTGCCGCTGGACGGAACCATCTCGGAAAGTGTCAGAAACCGGGACGCTCCCGTCCTTGAGGGGCGATTTACAGAGCGACGCTGCCCCTGATTAAATTGCAGATGTTTCAAAAAACCTTACACTATGGAGCCCAACCCTGAGGACTCCACCGAGCAGCCGTTTTCTGCTCAATTTAGCACTCCCCACTGCACCCTTTTATGCAAGGATCGATTCGATGCGTCAAACGCTGACACTTCTCTCGCTCGCCT
>CAXGRW010000934.1:0-2035 GCA_964012125.1 uncultured Rhodopirellula sp. | reverse complement strand
CCGTTGTCGTCATCGAGCCGGCCCCGTTTCCTTCTCGAACCAGGACGTGGGCACGTCGATCGAGCGTGCTCGCAGTTTCTCGACCAACCGAGGCACTGTGCCCGTGGCGACGTGCTTGCCTTGCAAGCGTTTGCCTTTGCGCCCGGTGACATCAAAGCGAAAGATCTGTTGCAGTTGCGGTGTGTTTCCCTCAAGACCGACCAATTCGTCAACCGACTCCACTCGTCGGATTCCATCTTCGAAACGCCGCACATGAATGATCAAGTCAATCGCCGACACGATCTGTTCGCGAATCGCAGAAGCCGGCAATTCCATGCCGCTCATCAGTACCATGGTCGACAGACGGGAAATGGCATCACGAGGACTGTTTGCGTGTGCTGTGGTAAGTGAGCCGTCGTGCCCCGTGTTCATTGCTTGTAGCATGTCCAAGCACTCCCCTGCTCGGACCTCTCCGACAATGATCCGGTCCGGCCGCATTCGCAGTGCATTGACGACTAAATCACGGGCCGCGATCGTGCCAGTTCCTTCCACGTTGGCTGGGCGGGTTTCCATGCGTACCACGTGCAATTGATCAAGCACCAGTTCGGCGGCATCTTCGATGGTGACAATGCGTTCGCTGTCGGGAATGCTCTCGCAGATCGCTCCCAGAAAAGTACTCTTGCCGCTACCTGTACCTCCGCTGACCAGAATGTTCAATCGGGATCGTACCACGACTGAAAAGAATTCCTCCATGCTGTCACTGAACATTCCCAGTCGATGTAGCTCGCCGCGTCTGAGTCTGCGTTTGCCAAAACGACGAATGGAAAGTGTGGGACCATCAAGTGTTACTGGGGGTAACGTCGCGTTGACACGGCTGCCATCAGGCAGGCGAGCATCCACCATCGGTACGGATTCGTCGATGCGTCTTCCGACACGTGATGCGATCCGTTGAATGATGCGGGTCAAATGATCGGCATCGCGAAATTCGACACTCGTCAATTCGAGATTACCGTATCGTTCTACATAAACATGGTGTGGGCCGTTGACCAGAATGTCGGTTACTGACGGATCTGCCATCAAGGAAGCAAGGGGCCCCAGTCCTAGCGTTTCTTCTAGCAAGTCGGCCGACAAACGAGAACGCTCGGCTTCATTGAGTGGAAGTTGTTCACTGGCAGCGATTTCAGCAACAAAGGCATCCACTTCACCTTGTAACTGCTCACTGTCTGCACTGAGGAGTCCGCGACGGTCCAAGTCATCGAGTAGTTGGCCGTGTAGGCGACCTTTGACGGTCACCGCCCGTCCACGGCGAGCACTTGTGTCGGCTTCGCTGGGCTGGGTCTGGACAAGTCGATCAGGTTGGTTCTTTTCACGCTGCAGGCGGGTGGGACGGCCAATTTTACCCAGCCGGGTACGTAACTCAGATTCGGGCGTTGATTCACTCATCGATCACTCCCCCACCGTTTGAGTGAAGGGCTGATCCTCAGAAAGAGATGCGTGATCAGTTTCTGACTGCATGAGCGTTTGCGAATTTGATGGTGTGGTATTGGCTACCCCTGCTGACACCTTGGCGAGCAGGCCGTTCGCCATCGTCCGCATGGCTCTGGCCACGCCCATTTTGCTTCTTGACAAGATGATGGGACGGCCGAGGTTGGCAGCCTCCAGAACTCTGCGGTCATGCTTGATGACCGCTGCGGCCGGTTCACCCATTTGCTGCTCAACTTCAGAAGCGGACAGACTTCCGGCACAGCGTTGATGGCGATTGAGAACCAGCGTGCGATTGCTTGTCCCGACATCCAGTTGGTCCAATGTCTTCAGCATCGCTGCTGTTCCAGTGAGGGTAGGGACAACGTTTTCTGTGACCACGCATACATGGTCAGCGCGGTCGAGGATCGCCAGCGTAGTGGCATCAAGCAGCGGGAAAGAATCAACGATCACAAGGTCGTACGCCGATTTTGCTACCCCGAGAATGACGGACATGCAAGTGTCGTCGATCTCCGAAGCTTCGGCAGGTGTCGGTGGTGCCGGTAAGACATGCAGTCCCGATTCGTGCTGGGTC
>CAXGRW010000933.1:0-2036 GCA_964012125.1 uncultured Rhodopirellula sp. | reverse complement strand
GGGCCCACCTGATAGCTGGCAACTTTCCTAGCGTAACCAGAAAGCAGTGATTGATATTCTGCTTCACCACTTGCCAGCAGCGCGAGTGCGTTGATGCTGTTGGGTATTGAGACACTTCGCATGCCTCGCTTGGCAATGACTTCACAACCACGCTCCAAAATCGCCTCTGACTTGCTGCACGCATACGGTGCTGTCTTGCTGTAGCTCCCCATCACGGGAAGCCGAAGTTCGATCGTTCTTCGCACACCATCGCGCAAACACACCAGACTTAAGACACCGCGAGCCTCTTCTTGCTCGGCTCGCGTGATCGCGTTAGCGAATGCGATACGTGCATCATCGTCAAAATCCCGGCCCTCGACACCAACAATCACGTCCCCCACATTCAGGACACCGGCAGCGGGGGATCCGGTCGCAACTCGAGTGATCACGATGCGCCGAGCGTCGGACGTATGCTTCCACGCATCGATCAAGCCTCTTGCCCCGATCGGGCCAAGACTCCAATCCGTTTCGCGCTTTTTCGCGTATGCCGGTGCAGCGCAAAGCAGGGTCACGGTTAGCAGCCCAATCAGCAGGGTGGCAAATTGCCTGAATCCATTCTTATTCATGTTGTTGCTCAAGCACTGGAATCAAAACTGACGAATCATGCGTGCTGACATTCATTCATCTGGTGGTCGGATCCTTGACGCGGAGCGTACGTTCATCGCCATTCCAACCCACGTTAATACGATGGCCCGTTAATACGATGGCCCGTTAATACGATGGCCAATGATCAGAAGTTTAACAAATGACCTGCGAAGAGCGGGGAATTCCGCCGCAACAAAACCGAAAGTCGCGACCCATCTCCTGTTGAAAACCATCAATGATAAACCGGCGTGGTGATTTCCGAGAGTTGCTGATTGTAATCAAACTGCAGATCGGGATGCACTTTTTCAATCGCCTTGTCAATCTTCCTCAGTTGTGTCGCGTACATATTCTCACTCACGCGACAACCACCGAATCTGATTCGTTTGTCTTGAATCCGCCGGCAAAAGTGGATTCGCACCTGCAACTCAGTCTCTTTGTCACCCGAGAACCGCAGTGACTTGTCCATCCAACGAACGATTTTCCGCAAAGTCTTTTTGTGGATTCGACCCGGGGTATTCAAATTCGCATCAATCTCATCACACAACTCGTCAGCGTAAGCAATTTCATCGTCAGCCTTCATCAGCAAGTAAGTCAGCAGTTCCTTGCTCTCAACTTTGAACTTTGCCAGCCGGACACAAACATCAAACAGGTCATCGTGATCAAGCTTAGCGAGCTCTTTTTTCAATTCGCTGATTCTGGCGGCTTTCATGATGTTTCACTTAACAAGCGAATGATCCCTGATCGGAGCAAGGGGTAGCAGACGTATCGTAGCGGTTTACCCAAACACAGGAAACACAGTCAGTATCACGGCACAAACCGACGCCACTGTTCCACAACCAAAACCAGACATCCAACAGCCTCACCGTCCTGCTACCGCGAAACGGTATGCACGATGCACCCTCTGAACGCAAGCAACTCTGAGTGCAAGCACTACCCCGACCGTGCGGTTGGCTACGCAGGATCTGGAAGCATCTTGCCAGTTCGATCGTCCACTCTGTGCAAATGAGTGACCTCACCAAGGGGACCACCACTGGATTTCAAGGAGACCAGCCAATAGGGGTCGTCTGGGACATTCGCGGCAACCATCGCACGAAGGACTTCCAGATCATGCACCCCGTTCTCACTGTATAGCTTTGCGTAAAACTCTTTTTCACGACCAATCCTCTGCGCATCGAAAAATACAGCAGAACATTTCGTGCCCGGCGGGATGCTACCAAGCTGTTCAATGACAATCATGATTGCCGCTTTTTGGTCGATTTCTCGTCTAGTCAAATCCTGCTCCCAACTCCTGATACCGGCATCACCAACGATCCAGCTTGTCTCGAATAGAATGCGAATTGCCAGTTTACATGATCAAATCAGCAGTCGGTGATGGTGGATGTATCGCTGACCGCCCAATGGTGCACCTCATG
>CAXGRW010000932.1:0-2047 GCA_964012125.1 uncultured Rhodopirellula sp. | reverse complement strand
TTGCCCCAGTCGCCAGTTGGGCCCGTGCTAGTTCAAGATTGTCTTGATTGCTGCGGAGGCCCAAGCATCATCTCCGGAAACCATGGCCCGAACGATCACAGGGCCAGCGAGCTCTGCTGGTAATTTTAGATTCAGCTTTTGTGATCGAGCAGCAACAGCCTTGGCCTCGGTTTCCAGAACCAAGGTGTTGTTCGCATCGCCGTTATTCACGGACCCCAAAGGGCGGTCGACCGTGATTACCAAATCGCCTGAGATCGGGCTGGCAATGGTTAGTTGCAAACTGGTCGGATCACTCTCGTTTGCCGTTCGTGTGAGCTCAAGAGGTTGGGGGTGCTGAAGTCGTAGAGTGGGGTCACCCAGCAGGTTGTAAAGCAGCATATGTTCACGGCGCTCGTCAGGTAATTTTGTGCCCGACGGACTGATGAGGGTGGCGAGCGCGTCTATCATCACGCGTCCGGGGGCATTTGGGTCGTTCTGTTCCGTCTGCATCTCACGTAGAGCGTTTAGCCAAGCATCTCCCAGTCTTGGTAGCTTCTGATGGAACACACCGTTGATGAGACCGACTGCGGCGGTGGTGTTTCCGTAGGGCATCGTGATTCGACTGCCAGCGAAGACAGCAACCGGTCCACGCTCGTTCAATACCATCTGTTCAGCGAGCGAATCTTCGGAGGCGTCACAGGCACCCGTAAAGCAAGCAAGTATTACGGCAATTGGGGCGGTGTCAGGATCCGTTACAAATCCTTTCACGCTGTCGCTATCAAGTACTGCCTTGCCTCCTAGGGAGGGCGCAACCCGATCTAGTTCTGTCACCTGGCCATGACCTGCGTAAACCCAGAACCGTGATCCTTGGGCGTAGTTGTCGAGAATTGCATCCGTAAACGATTTGTGGTCAGGACAAAACGGATGCCCGGGGCTGGCATAACAAATGTTTGTCCGCGTATCAGTGGGCAGCATGCCAGTCACGATGCTTCGTGTGACGGATTCGATTACGGTGTCAGCAAGTTTGCCAAATCCGCCAACCCCTCCTACCAGTTGGACTCGAGAACGCCATGGACCAAAGTCGTCACTTCGTTCGCGTGCAAGGATTCGAGTGATCCACGTTTTCAGTTGATCCACACGATCCACTGGCAGTCGTCCTACCGCCGCTTCTGGAATCAAGTCACCATCGAAATCTCCGTAAAGCATGTCGCTTGAAAGAGTTGGTGTTGATCCCCATTTGGCGGTGACCGTTGTGCGTGCGTACAGAATCGGAGTCTGAAGTGATGAGTCAGTGGGCTCCCCAATGACCGGTGCATCACCCACTAACAATACATAGCGGGTTTTATCGGTGGCTTTATTGTTAATTGCGGTGCGTAATTTTCGACCAGAAGTCGGTGGTTGAATCGTGGTGATGCTGAGCCCCTCGCTTTGACGCTGAGCGATCCAAGGTTGCATCGCATCTGTGAAGGCTGGAGGACAAACCAGGATCACGTGCTCGGATGCAGCATCACTTGCGTTCAAACAGACGCATTGGAAAATGAAGCCAAGTGCCAGCAGTCGCAGTAATGGGCGGGCTGAAGGAAACGGTTGGTTCAACATGGGTTTCTTGGGTCAGAATGCAGGGGACGACGTTCGATACGTCCGGCTCTTTGATCATCAAACTGTATTATGACTTCAATTGCCAGTCCAATGCTCAACATCAGGAATTACCAATGAGAGCCGGCCCCTCGTGCGTCGCCGTGTTCTGGCCAACTGGGATGATTCTAGGGTCGCAGTGAAATCGCTGCTCGGTGTAGTTTTTGCCTGTAATTTGATCGTATCTGGTGCCGACTAGTTGATGCCAACGTAAAGCGGTGGCCCCACTGATGGCAGTCTGAGCGGGCCTGGGAGCGGGCCTGGTGGGACAGGAGTTGAGGCAGATCAGAGGTAAGGCCGAGCGGAGGTGGGCAGCCTTGTTTGGTAGCAATGGGGCTTCCTTTTTTTATCGAGAGGTAGTGATAGGCACATTCTTTCGCCCCTTCGATTTTTTGTAGCAGTGAGATCGACCCGGTTAAACCGAAGCAGGCAG
>CAXGRW010000931.1:0-2049 GCA_964012125.1 uncultured Rhodopirellula sp. | reverse complement strand
CATGTGCCTTGCAGCCGTCATTTCCACCATGATAATCGCGCAAGTGATTGGACTTTGAACCACGCCCGCAAAATAAGCAACCATGAACATCATGATGACCGCCTCTGGCTCAATTCCCGGCGACACCATATTGACCACGGGTAACATTAACTGCCCCAACCCGGCTCCCACGGTAAGACTTGGATCGAACAACCCACCCGGTATTCCTGAGGCCAAAGTCAGGAACGAAGCAACGGCGGTGAGCGGCGCGAAGTGCCACGGGTATTCGACACCCTCAAGCAGAATCTGTTGCGTTTGCTGATAACCGCTTCCGTAGCTATCGCCATCAGAAAGGTAACCCACGACCCCAAGACCTGCCCCCAACGCTAATGGCGTCAACCATCGATTCCGTTTCATATAACGACTCGCGATGGCAGAACCTTTGATGGTGCACTGTGCAAACATCCCACCCAGAAAACCACCCACGGTTCCAATGAAAAAGATTGATGCCCATTGTCCCACCGTCCAGTTTCCATCCGTGCTTTCGATGCGACCGTAAAACAGATAGTCTTTCCCCAACACCAGCACAATGAAAACACAAGAAACAATGACGGATCGGATCACCGTCCCGACATTGTTTTTTTCAAACGAACGTGCAATTTCTTCAAAGCTGAAAACGAGCCCGGCCAGCGGTGCGTTGAACGCTGCTGCAATGCCAGCACCACCACCACCCAAGATCAAGCCACGACGAACAAGGTGCCTTGGAAAGCGAACCCACTTGGTAATCATGTGCATCAGAGCTGCCCCCACATGCACAGAGGGTCCTTCACGACCAAGCGTCATCCCTGAGAACAGCCCAATGGTCAACAACAAAACCTTACCAATCAGGATCCGTCCTGAAAGCATCCGATCACGAATCGCGACATCAGTTGTTTTTAAAGTCGCAATGGTCTGAGGAATTCCGGTTCCCTCAGTTCCCCGAAAGTAGCGCTCGCGAAGCGTGACAATCAACAGCATGCTAAGAGTCACCCAAATCATTGGCAGAAACGTCGCAAGAGGCTCGGGGACGCTCCAACCACCTTCCCACAATGCTATTTCACCCTTGAGGAATGAAAACCAATGTTCGCCTTCACGCTCAGCCACCTGGAAATACCAAGCGACAACACCGATCGCAATCGCGGCGAGTAAAAAGAGAGTGTGCCGCTGCCACCCGCGATGGCTCAACACCTCGCGTTTCCAGAGCCGTGCAATACGGGTACGTTCCGGGCCTTTCAAGCCAGCCTCTCTCGATTCAGCACTGCATCAGGATTGACACAGTGCAAGCGTCAACAAGAACAAGATTCCAAGTCTGCCAACTGATATCCTCACGGCCATCATCAGGCACTCGCGTGAGTTCAGAATAAGTCACTTCAGCGGCAACCCATAGGCGACCGCTGCATTCTTCCAGAAGTACTTTTCGCAGGCTTCCTGTCCTTTTCCGGCAAAGTAAGCATTGACCAGTCGCACAAAGCTGTCGTAATCACCACTTTTCTTGGTACAGGGCCAATTGCTGCCATAGATCAGGCGATCGGCGCCAAACCCTTCAAACAACGGATCAAGCACAGTGCGATAGTGTTCAGGGTCGTGCGGAGCCGGTTGCTGCGTGCAACGTTGATAAAGCCCTGACACTTTGCAGAACACATTTTTATGTCGCGACAAACTGGCAACTGCGTCCAGCCATTCCTTACTTGGTGGATTGCCGTCGATGTCGTAACCGAGCACATGGTCAACCACAATGCGTAATTCAGGAACCTTACCCGCCAACTCATCCACTTCCCGAACCCCCTGAACTCCCTTGCCGTTGGCGAGGATATCGACAGATAAACCTGCTTTCGCCAACCTTCGAAAATTCTTGAGAACCTGTGGGTCGTTGTAGTCAATTGGGTCGCTGTTGCGTGCACGGACACCAACAAACCGCTTGTCTTTTTTCAGATTCTTCAACTGCTTCGCAAAGTCTTTTCGATAGGGGTCAATGTTCCCCACCAAGGCCACATAAAAAGGATCATCTTTGACTAGATCCAGCACCCAACG
>CAXGRW010000930.1:0-2049 GCA_964012125.1 uncultured Rhodopirellula sp. | reverse complement strand
GATGTCTGCTTTGTCGGCACTGCAAGTCGTATTCAGGGTGTTTCATTTGATGTCATCGCGGAGGAAACTTTGCGTAGGCATAGTCTGGGTTTCCCAGAGAATGTGGACAGTCGGTTGAAGCAACTTCCCAACCTGGGTGAGTATCACTGGCGAGCCGAAGGCGAGAAACATGCCTGGTCGCCCATGTCCATCTCCAGTCTGCAGATTGCTGCACGCAAGAATGACGAGAGTGAGTATTGGAAGTTTGCTCAGGCCATCAATGAAGACAGTCGTTCTCGCTGTACGCTTCGTGGGCTACTTGAATTCGATGACTCATTAGTAAAGTCTATCCCGATCGAGGATGTTGAGCCTGCAAGTGAAATTGTCAAACGATTTTGCACAGGAGCGATGAGTTTCGGAAGCATCAGTGCTGAGTCGCACGAAACGCTTGCAGTCGCGATGAATCGCCTCGGTGGAAAAAGTAATACCGGTGAAGGTGGTGAAGATCCGATCCGATTTCAAACGCTTGAAAATGGTGACTCGAAGCGTTCTGCCATCAAGCAAGTGGCATCAGGACGCTTTGGGGTGACCATCGAGTATCTCACCAACGCTGATGAAATTCAGATCAAAATTTCGCAGGGAGCAAAGCCTGGTGAAGGTGGCGAGTTGCCGGGGCGAAAAGTTGATACCAACATTGCCCGGATTCGCTACAGCACGCCGGGCGTTGGGCTGATCAGTCCGCCTCCACATCACGATATCTATTCGATTGAAGATCTGGCGCAACTGATTCATGATTTAAAGAACGCTAACCGCGCTGCCCGTATCAGTGTCAAACTGGTCAGTGAGGTTGGGGTGGGCGTGATCGCATCTGGTGTTGCCAAAGCACACGCAGATCACATCCTGATTTCGGGTGATACTGGTGGTACAGGAGCCTCGCCACTGACGAGTATCAAGCACGCCGGGTTGCCTTGGGAATTAGGAATCGCCGAGACTCATCAAGTGCTTGTGCTCAATGATCTACGCAGTCGTGTTGTTCTGCAAACAGACGGTGGACTGAAAACGGGACGTGACGTCGTGGTCGCCGCATTGCTGGGAGCTGAGGAGTTTGGTTTCTCAACGGCACCACTCATCACGTTGGGGTGCATCATGATGCGGAAGTGTCATCTGAATACATGCCCAGTTGGAATCGCGACCCAGGACCCTGACTTGCGGAAGAAGTTCAATGGCAAGCCAGAGCACGTTGTCAATTATCTGTTCATGGTTGCGGAGGAAGCAAGACGCATCATGGCTGAGCTTGGCTTCCGAACCATCGATGAGATGGTAGGCCGAAGCGAAGTGTTGAAGACGGATAAGGCCATCAATCACTGGAAAGCTGATGGGTTGGATCTGACTTCAGTGCTCATGCCTGCTAATAAACCACACGAGAACGTTGGCGTTATCTGCTCACAGGCTCAGGATCATGCATTGGATAAGTCGTTGGACATGACTGTTTTACTGGAACAGGCAAAGCCTGCTATCGAGTCCGGCGAGCCAGTCACGATCAAGACGCCGATTGTGAATATCAATCGCACAGTGGGCACCATTCTGAGTAACGAGGTTGCCAAGCGATACGGTCAAGAAGGTTTGCCCGACGATACCATTCGCATTGAATTGACTGGATCAGCAGGACAGAGTCTGGGGGCATTTTTGTCCCATGGTATTACCATCAACCTGGAAGGTGATGCGAATGACTATGTTGGCAAGGGTTTGAGTGGTGGACGACTAGTTGTCTATCCACCGGCTGAAAGTAGTTTCACTGCTCACGAGAATATCCTGATTGGCAATGTTTGCTTGTACGGAGCGACAGGCGGAGAAGCGTTTTTCCGTGGTCGAGCAGCCGAACGTTTCTGTGTTCGCAACAGTGGTGCCCGCACCGTGATTGAGGGTGTTGGTGATCATGGTTGCGAGTACATGACTGGCGGACGTGTCGTCGTGCTTGGACCGACTGGAAGGAACTTTGCTGCAGGAATGTCGGGCGGTGTTGCTTACATTTGGGATCGTGATGGTGATTTCAACCTCAATTGCAATCTG
>CAXGRW010000929.1:0-2051 GCA_964012125.1 uncultured Rhodopirellula sp. | reverse complement strand
TTGTGATCAACAAATGGGACATGCTGCACGGATCCGTCGCTACGGATCGTTGGGTGAGATATTTACGAGCCCAGTTCCCGACATTGGCTTATGCTCCCATCGCGTTCATTACCGGTCAAACAGGCAAGAATGTCAAAACACTCCTGAATCACGCGACCATGCTATTCAAGCAGTCACGTGAACGAGTTTCAACGGGGGTGTTGAATCGCCTGATCAAGGCGGCCATGGAAGCACACGAGCCTCCGCTTTACCAGAATCGTCGCCCCAAAATCTACTATGCAACGCAGGTGTCGACCGAACCGCCAACCATTGTGTTGATGTGTGGTGAACCCAAGGCGTTTGGTAATGACTACCGACGGTATCTGCTGGGGGTGCTGCGTGATCACTTGGCGTTTGGTGAAGTACCGATCAAGATGTACCTTCACCGGCGGAACCGCAATGACAAGGTGCCAGAAGATCTCGGTTGATCCGGGGCGTGACAGTCTGGTAGCAGCATGGCTTCGGTCAATCACCAACGCTTGATGGTGGGGTGAATTTCGAAAAAGCAAGCCAGTGTGTCTACTTCAGCGCGGACTTACCGCGTTGCGGTTTAAGGTGTTTTCTAAGGCTGGTGTTTCCACCACTTGTCCCATTGCTTCGCCATCTTTGCCACCTTCTCTGGGTGCTCTGACGCAACGTTCTGAGATTCGGTGGGATCGTCTTTTAAATTAAATAATTGCCAGTCGGCTGATGCTTGTTTGACCAGTTTCCAGTTTTGATCGCGGATCGCTCTTGATTTGCCGAACTGCCAATACAGTGGCCACGAACGTTGCAGCTTCTTGCCGTGCAAGACTGGCACTAGCGATTGCCCCGGCAGGCTTGCGTCAATTCTGGCATCGGCGAGCTCGAGCATGGTGGGCATGAAATCAATCAAGTGCCCGGGATGATCAGTGAATGAATTTTGCATGATGTGATTTGGCCAGTGGGCGATCATGGGAGTGCGAGTTCCACCCTCGTAGTCGGTTGTCTTGTACTGGCGATACGGGGTGTTTGACGCATTGGCCCACGGTTGGCCTTGGGTCAGATAACTGGTGACTTCCCAAGGCATGGTTCCTTTCACGGTAGAGCGGTCTGCCGAATCTTTGCATGCACCGTTGTCTGACAAAAAGAAAATCACTGTGTTGTCAGATTTGCCAGTTTGGTCCAGCGTTTTAAGAAGGCGTCCGATGTTGCGATCCATTCGATCAATCATGGCCGCATACGTTGCCATGCGGAGGTCCCACCAATCAACCTTGCTTTCGTCAATGCTTGCCCATGCCGGTATCGAATTGTCACGCTGTGAAAGGGTTGCGTTGTCGGGCAGAATGTTCATTTCCTGTTGTCTGGCAAAGCGTTGTTTGCGCAGTTTATCCCAGCCCAGACGCTTGTATTTTCCCCGGTATTTGGCGATGTCTGATTCACTGGCGTGTAGAGGGTAGTGCGGCGCGGTGTAAGCGACATAAAGCAAAAACGGCTTCGTCTCTGTCTGATATTGTTCGAGGTATTGGATCGCTTGATCGGTAAAGGCATCGGTGGTGTAAAAGTCGGGATCTTCTGGCGTGAAAGGTTTGAATTCTTGACCATCGATTGCCCATCGCCGCACTTTTTTGCGAGCGGGTGTGGGGCCGTCATCTCTTGCATTTCCAGGATTCCAAAAGTTGCAGCAGCCATCGGTCAGTCCGTAGTAACGATCAAATCCTCGTTGGTATGGAGTCTGGCCAGCGTGCCATTTTCCCGTCATCAGGGTGCGGTAGCCAGCTGCCCGCATTTTTTCGCCAAAGGTAGGAGACGAATAGTGAACAGTGGCTGATGCTCCGACGTGATGCCACCAATGTCCGGTCAGCAATGATGCTCGCGTATGTTCACACTTGGCATTATTGTAAAACGTGCGAAACCGCATGCCTTCTCCCGCGAGTCGGTCAAGATTTGGTGTCTCAACTTCACCCCCGTAGCAACCGATGTCTGAAAAACCCATGTCGTCACACATGATCAGCAAAATGTTGGGACGTGTGGCGGATTCATGACCGCCCTCC
>CAXGRW010000928.1:0-2060 GCA_964012125.1 uncultured Rhodopirellula sp. | reverse complement strand
AACAAAAGACACGCGACACGGATCGCAAAGTCGATTCATTCATTCGTGGCCGCTTCGAACCACCAACCGCATTTGCACTGGTTCATCTTTTCTGGTGTGTGTCATGCTGTTGACCTACCCGCACAGCGCAAGTCTGGAAGCAGCGTCCCCCAACGCATCCGGCACCGTGTCGGTTCCGAGTGTGGACATGGTAAGGAAGCCGGTATCCCGTTTAGCACCGGGCACTTTGGTTGCTAATCCACAGCAATCTGGATTCTCTAATTTGGTAACAATCGCCATGCCCCGGTTAGCAGCGGGGCAGATAGATAGCCTGCCTGAGTATGCCAAGCAGTATGCAGGCATGTTTCACTTCACGGCGCTTGCCAATGTCAGAACGGTAATCACAGGCGATCGCACTGATTACCTGCTCGACCGTTTTGGTGTTGGAATTTCAATGAAGATCAATGGCCAGATGGTCGTGGTCACCCCAAGAACAGCAAACGGGCTGGGACTCAAACTGGGGATGATTGAACGCGGAATCCTCAAGGGGAACGAGAAAGACCTGAATGGAATCACGCAGGTCGCGCGTACAAGTCGTATGATCATTTTCGACGTACCGACCAACATGCTTGTCGATGACAAACATAACAAACAGATTCTGCGTTACTTTGTCTGGGCATCACCGGCTTCAGGAAAGCTCGGAGTCTTAGTTTGGTCACTGAATGATACAAAAGGTGACCGGTACACGATCGCATGCAGCAACATGCAGCTACTGCCGCCCAACTACACAGAAGATCGCGCCATTCATGTATCCAAGGGTCCCTTGTTATCAAACATTCCCACAGCCAACCGATTTGCCTTGGTTGAGATCCCGCAAGGCACATCAGTTCCCTTCTCAGCAAAAATGCGAGCCGTAGCCACGCTTAGAACTATCAACGTACAGAACCTGCACACGATGATGGCAGGCGTCAGTGAGTCCTTGGCAATGGTCCCTGCCATTCAACAGGCCAATACCCAGCCGGCAACTCGCAAATAGTTCGATTTGCGTTCAATCGTCAGTTACACACCCGCCCCAGGAAAACGTTAGAATCTCTGCACGAGCTCGAAACAGGCTCAGTCGTGTGCACCACTCGTCTGTCTGTTTAAAGAATGGAAGCTTCGAAGGTACAACTTCATCAAGTACACGGAGAGCAGGGGTCAACAATGCGAACACTCGCGGTTGGCGATATACACGGCTGTTACCACGCCCTGAGGACACTCGAGGCGTTTGTAGAATTCCAGCCAGATGACCACATCATCACGCTGGGTGATCACATCCACCGAGGACCGGATTCCCGCTCGGTCATTGAGTGGCTGATTGATCGCCAAGGGACCGGGCGGTTGACTGCCTTACGCGGCAACCACGAATGTGTCTTTCAGGCCGCCATCACATCCGAGTTGGATCGTGAGACATGGTTGGGTTTTGGTGGTGACCAGATGTTGGCTTCGTACAACGTGCAAAGTATCAACCAGATGCCAATCGAACATCGTGCATTTTTGCAAAGTGGGCTGAAGGACTTCTACGAAAACGACACTCATTTTTGTGTTCACGCAAACGCCCGCGAAGACGTGGCACTCGAGGGCCAAACTGACCGCATGTTGTTTTGGAAGAAGTTTGTTGATGTCAAACCCCATCATTCGGGAAAGGTCATGGTTTGCGGCCACACACCTCAGAGAAGCGGCTATCCCAAAGACCTCGGTCACGCTATTTGCATTGACACCGCCGCCGCACGAAAAGGCTGGCTGACTTGCCTGGACCTTGGTTCGAGATATTGTTGGCAGGCGAGCGAAACAGGGAAAACACGAAGTTTTTCGCTTGACGCCGCAGACCGAATTGCCATGTGAGTTCGATCACGACGGTCACTCAAGAACAGAGAAAAACTTAACGGACTCTGATTAAAACCTGCACGCACCAGCCACTTGAAACCCAGGATTCAATCGGTTTCGTCGGCATCTGATAAATCGCGGGCAAAGCGAGTATATTGCTGCAGCGGCAATGGTGAGGATTTAACGTAAATACCCCGCGGATGAGTGGCGGGGGG
>CAXGRW010000927.1:0-2062 GCA_964012125.1 uncultured Rhodopirellula sp. | reverse complement strand
GAACCGCTCTTCCGAGCCCCAAAAATATCAGGCAATCCTCAGGTTCAATCCTCAGCCCCAAGCCTCGCCCCGTATCGGACGTATCTGAACAGCCGGCACACGACCACTACCTAACTCAGGCCCACCAAAAAGACGATGGATGCAATGACGCCAATAATCAGAGCAGCGTAGTTGGCATAAAATGGGCCGGGAAAGTAGCAGATCAACCACGGCGACACCCGTTTCGCGTTCCAAAACCGGTCTGCAATTGGAAAACGTGCACCAGCCCCCACCCCTTTTGAAAGCCCCACTACATCAAAGCTCTTATCCTCACGGTGACTGGACACTACATTCGCCTACCAAAGCCCGAGAAACGATCTCGATGAACGCGTGACAACCTTCGCGTTCCGGCATGCAGCAACCGGCTTAACGCGCGGCCACGCCGATCCGCTGCCTTTGGCACCAAGCCACCCTCCCATCCAAAGCCAACCCAAACCTGAATCCAAAGACACAACAGGGAACTGACTCCATGACAATTGCTCGACATCACCACTGGATCGGCGGACGGCAAGTCAGCCCGAGTAATGGTGAATATTTCGAAGATCTCAATCCCATTGATGACTCACTGTATGCAGAGATAGCTAGAGGTGAGCCAAAAGATGTTGAGCTGGCAATTGAAACAGCGCATGCAAGTTTTGCTGGTTACCGGCAATCGTTGCCCAAACAGCGGGAGGCTTGGTTATTGCGTGCAGCCGAGCTTCTGCAAGCACGAGCCAGCGATTTCATCGACACGTTGATAGACGAAGTCGGCTCCCCAATACTAAAAGCTCAGCGGGAAGTTGAGACATCGATAGGCATCCTGCGATCCGCAGCCGGTGCGACTCGTCAACTCACTGGCAAAACACTTCCCACAGATGTCCCAGGTCGACTCAGCATGAGCATTCGGCGGCCCTTGGGCGTCGTCGCCGGGATCAGTCCATTCAATGTCCCTCTGATCAAAGACATCAAGCACTCAGCCATGCCACTGGCAACTGGCAACACCGTTGTACTGTTGCCCTCTGAACATGCGCCGGTGACCGCACTGAAGGTTGCCGAGTTATTTGCGGAAGCCGGATTTCCAGCAGGTGCGTTCAATGTGGTCACGGGCCTGGGAGCTGAGATTGGCGACACGCTGACGTGCCACCCGCTAGTTCGCATGGTGGGATTCACTGGATCGAGTCGCATCGGACATCACATCGGCGCTTTGTGTGGCAAGTATGCAAAACGCTACTCTCTGGAAATGGGCGGCAAGAATCCGCTGGTAGTCCTGCAGGATGCCGAATTGGACAAAGCAGTGCAGGGCAGTGTGATTGGATCGTTCCTGTATCAGGGACAGATCTGCATGGCATCGAGCAGGATCTACGTCGAAAAATCAATTCACGACCATTTCTTGACAAAGTTTCTGGCCGCTGTAGAGAGTCTGGGTATGGAAGACTTACGAAGTCCCTCAACCATGATTGGGCCTATCATCCACGAAAGGCAGCGAAAGCGTATCAAGCAACATTTGAATGACGCGATCAGCAAAGGTGCAACCGTGCGTTGCGGTGGCAACTGGCAGGGGAATCGCTGCCAACCCACCGTCCTGACGGGTGTCGAGGATCAGATGCTGATCAGCCACGAAGAAACTTTCGGCCCAGTCACTACCATTCATGCCGTCGACTCTGCCGATGAGGCTCTAAGGCTTGCCAATGCTTCTAATCTTGGATTGAGCGCGTCTATTTACACAAGCAACCTAACGCAAGCCATGCGATTCGCAGAAGAACTTGAGGTGGGGATGGTACATGTCAATGGAACGACGATCCAAGACGAACCGCACATTCCCTTTGGTGGAGTAGGCGATAGCGGATTCGGACGCGAGAGTACCGACCCGGACCTTTCCGAGTTTACCGAATGGAAATGGGTCACAGTGCAACACAGCTGAGTGGCACAAACGATGCGTGCAACCTCAGTTTGCTACCTCAGACACACGCGGCAACCAGACCCGCATGCGTCCACGGCCCCGATTGGAATACAAGTAGTACGGGATCAACGTAAGACCTTTTTG
>CAXGRW010000926.1:0-2068 GCA_964012125.1 uncultured Rhodopirellula sp. | reverse complement strand
AGTTGCTTTGGCAAATGTCACGCTTGGAAATAACGCAGAAGCCATCAAAGCTTACAAGCAAGTGATTGCCGCGAGTGAATCCGAAGAGATGGTAAAGAATGCAACCAATCGAATTGCAAGCTTGAAAAGTACATCCAGCGAGGAATTTGCTACTTGGTTTAAAACGGCAGATTTCAAAGCTCCAGTGACGCCCAATTTGGATCCCTCACTGCCGCCCGGCTCTGGTATCCCGGGAATACCAGACCTTAACCTTGACCTGCCAGCGCTCACGACTCCCACACAAGGCACCAGCACGGAAGGCGAAGCCAATCCACTCGAAGGCGAAGCCGCTCCCCGGGACCTTGACGGAGGATTAGAGCTCCCGGGAGACGCCGAAAAAGCTGCCCCCGAAGACACTGAAAAAGCGGCACCGGCAGACACTGAAAAAGCGGCCGAGGGATCGCCTGCAGACAATTCAGCAACCGACAAGTAGTCACAGTCCTTTTCAGGAACGATGCCATTTCAGACTTCACTGACCAGACGCCCTTGTCTCCCGACACGGAAGGAGATGAGTGCTCTCGTGAGGAGTCGTCGGACGTCTATCGGGAATTCGTCGTTCCTGAAGCTGCTTCCGGTCAACGCATCGACCTGTTTCTGACACAAAGTTGTGATGGTTACAGTCGCACGCAGATTCGTGAGGCTGTGCAGAACGAAGGCGCGGAGCTGGATGGTCGCGTCATTCGTCCCAGCATCAAAATCCGAGCGGGTCAGAAGATTAGATTCCGCGTGCCGCCGCTCCCCAGTGACGACACCATCCCTGAGAATATTCCCTTGGACATTCTGTTCGAGGATGATGGCCTGGTGGTCGTGAACAAACCTCCCGGCATGGTGGTGCATCCAGCGAGGGGGCACTGGAGCGGAACGCTGACGAGTGCTTTGGCATTCCGCTTCCAATCGTTATCCGATGTAGGTGGTCCCACTCGACCTGGGATCGTGCATCGTTTGGATCGCGATACAAGTGGAGCGATTGTGATCGCCAAAACCAACGCCGTTCATATCCACTTGGGACAACAGTTCCACGATCGCCTGGTTCAGAAAGAATACTTTGCAATCACCGCAGGAAGAATTGATCGCGATCGCGACGTCATTGATGCCGCCATCGGCAGGCATCCGTATCAACGCGATAAAATGGCGATACGAGAAGATCACTCAACCAGCAAAGCAGCATCAACTTTCTATGAAGTGATCTCACGTCATGGGCGATATACTCAGGTCCGCCTGAGTCCCAAGACAGGACGTACCCACCAGCTTCGAGTCCACCTGTCACACATTGGCTGCCCGATTATCTGTGACCGTCTTTATGCAGGTCACAGCCAGATTCATCCGGCACAACTTCAAGGCAAAAGTGGTTTTGACTTGCCGACCGAACAACCAATACTGGAACGCCAAGCGTTGCACGCTCGAAAACTGACCATCGTGAATCCGCAGACTGGCAAGGAAATGACTTTCGAGGCCCCCATGCCCGACGACCTGCAACGCACGATCGACTGCTTGAAAGAGAGCCAACAGAACTGAGTGCTGTGCCAGCAAGGGCAACAATGTGCTTCGCCCCGAACGCAGGCAAGCAATTACCGGCAGACAATTCTCGACCGAGCAAACTGCCGGGTCCACGAGATGCCCGACTCATGCCGGGTCACTCAGACCGCGGTTATCGCTCGCGCATGTGACTCAGAATCCTCCTCAGCCTAGCATCCGCAGTTCCCGCAACCTTCGAGACGTTTCTGAATAGCGAGCGAGGTCGGTGTGATCGCCAAGCCTCCCAGTGCCGTACAGCGATGTTCTCTCGGCATTCTTTCGGCTACTGCTTTTGCTGCCGCAATTGTTTCATCCAGCGGGATCACTGCATCAAATCCTGCCAGAGACATGTTGGCAGCTGACAAGGCATTGCTCACGGCCAAGACGTTCTTGCCGAGACACGGCACTTCGACGCGATTCGCCACGGGGTCGCAGATCAGCCCCAGCATATTTTGCATGGACATCGATGCCGCTCCGCACGCCATGGCAGCATCGCCCCCCATGAACGTGACCA
>CAXGRW010000925.1:0-2073 GCA_964012125.1 uncultured Rhodopirellula sp. | reverse complement strand
TCGAAGCTGCAAGTCAATTGATTGAGTTGGGAAAGCTTGACGATGCGTCCAGCGTATTGACCAAACTGCTGATCATGCGGCCCGATGACGTTCGAGTCTTGTTTTTGAGCGCGCGTCTGGCAGCCCAGCAAGGCGACCTGTCCAGAGCAGTTACTTTGCTAAGTGAGATTCCGGAGGATCATCCGGAAGCTGGTTTGCCGGCATTGGGGCAGGCTGCAGAGTGGTGTTTCATGCTGAAGCGTTACGACGATGCTGAAATCAATTATCGAAAGATTCTTAATGCTTCACCTGATTTTGTGCCAGCGATACGTCAGCTCGCGTTCCTCTTGAATCGGCAAGGTCGACGGCAGGAAGCATCCGTGCTCATTCGTCAACTGTGCAAACTGGGTGATGTGCTGCAGGATGAATTGCATTCTCTTGTTGCGTTGCGTGATGCGATGTACCACGATCCTGACGAGGTTACAAATCAAAGTGGTGATGGCACGGTTCGATACTACTTTCCTATTGGTCCGTATGGAAAAGCAAGGCATGCGTTTCAGGCGAATGACTTTGAACGTGTTTTGGAATTGCTTCGTCCGACGATGGAACAGTCAAAAGCTCCAGCCGCAATGGTGGCTCTATTTGGACGGGCGGCTTGTGAGCAGCAAAATGATCAGGCAGTCGCGTGGTGGAAAACGTTTGCAGTCGAGGGGCAAGATGAATTTGCTGATTACTGGGCGACATTAGGAACGCTCGCTTTGCAAAGCCAGCACTATGGTGCGGCAGTGCGAGCACTTGCTGAAGCTCTTCAGCGAGATGGCACAGACATGGAATCCATGAGCCGAATGAGACAGGCGTTAGCCTCGTTGGGGCAACCGGCAGAAGCCGAGTTGTGGTTTCATCGTTGGACTGAAAGTCGAGCGGTCCTTGACGCAAATAATCTGGTTGCAGCGACAGCGACACCGGACTCAACCGCAGTTGGAAATCTCGCAGAAGGGCTTGAGCAAGTAGATCGTAAACTTGAGGCTTTGATGTGGCGGGCGTTGAGTGCCAGTTCCGAATCTGCGGGGTTATCGTTGACAGAATTGAATCAGCAGCATCAGCAACTGGTCCAAAGCCAACAGGGGTTCCCTGATCGGGCATCTCTCTGGTGTGGTCTGGATTTTCTCGCCTTTCCCCTACCCGAAGCTTCCCCGGTGAATGAAGCAAAGTCCGTCGTGAGTCCGTTTGGCAGCGGCACTGTAGACAGTCCTGTAATCTCGCCTGCTTTCCGTAACATTGCAGATGCGGCAGGCTTGAGGCACGTTTACCGAGTCGCAGCGAAGCCCTTGCCGCGACATTATTCGATTCACCAAACATTAGGTGGCGGGGTCGCCGTCCTGGATTATGACCTTGACGGTTGGCCGGACCTCTACTTTGCTCAGGGGGGCAGCGGTGCACCAAGTTTCGTGGGGGCGCTGCCAAACCAGCTTTACAGAAATCAGGCAACCACGCTGGCGGATGTGAGTGACATTTGTGATGCCTCGGTTCGCGAATATTCGATCGGCGTGTCAAAAGGTGATTGGAACCAGGATGGATTTCCAGATTTGGTGATTGCGAACATTGGTACCTGCCTTCTGCTAACCAATAATGGTGATGGGACGTTTTCCCAACGAAGTCTCGAGCGACAGCCCAATTACGAACGGATCCCAGCATCAATCTGCATTGCAGATGTAACAGCAGATGGGCTGCCAGATATTGTGCAAGTCGGATACGTGGATGACTCAAATGTCTTTGCTAAACCACCGCTGGATGATCAGGGCAATGTTACGATCACGGTAGCACCTGGTAGTTTTGGTGGGGCGGTTGATTGCGTTTTTGCCAACAACGGAGATGGTGGGTTTGCCTATCACGGGCTTACTGATTTGTCAGACGCTCGCACGGGTTTGGGTTTGGTTGTCGCTGACTTTGATGATCAGCTTGGCAATGAAGTATTCATTGGGAATGATTCTCTACCCAATCGTTTGTGGAAAATCGAAACGACGAAACAAAACGGTTTGCAAAGGCTGGACCTTGCGTCTGTGCTTGGTTGTGCTTATGGATTTAGCGGCGGGG
>CAXGRW010000924.1:0-2089 GCA_964012125.1 uncultured Rhodopirellula sp. | reverse complement strand
GGATTCCCCAATCATCGAAAAAATTGATCTCGATATCGGCATGGCGATGGGACTGCTGTACCAGTCCGATGCCCTTTACGTGATGGTCAACGGCAAGTCGGCCGAGGGCCCAGGTTTGTACCGTGTTCGAGATACCGACCAGGACGATCAGTTCGACTCAATTGAATTGCTGCGTGGAATCGAACCGCCGGGGAAGCCAGGAGCTGGACATGGAAACCACGCTATCGTCCCAAGCCCCGATGGCAAATCACTATACGTGGTCTGTGGCAACATGGCAGGAAAACCTGTTGGTGGATTTGACACCAGCCGCGTACCCAAAACATGGGACGAAGATCAATTGGTGCCGCGAATGTCGGACAGCCGGGGACATGCCGCTAATATCATGGCGCCAGGCGGTTGGATCGCCAAGACAGACCTTGACGGTCGCCACTGGGAGTTGATCTGCATCGGGTTCAGAAACGTCTATGACGCGGCGTTCAATCGCGAAGGCGACCTTTTCACTTACGATGCCGATATGGAATTTGATTTGGGTACCCCCTGGTATCGCCCAACCCGGATCTGTCACGTGACCAGCGGTGGCGAGTTTGGGTGGCGCAACGGTACCGGGAAATGGCCCGCCTACTACCCCGATAGCCTGCCCTCGGTGATCGATATCGGACTCGGTTCACCAACGGGGGTTACCTTCGGATATGAGACAAACTTTCCCGCACCATACCGTGAATCGTTTTTCTTCTGCGATTGGAGCTACGGACGCATTTACACGGCCAATCTGGAACGAAGCGGAGCAACCTATACTGGCAACCATCAACTGTTTGCAAGTTTCGCGCCCTTGCCGGTCGTCGACATAATTGTTCACCCGCTGGATCATTCACTCTACCTGGTGACCGGCGGTCGTGGTGTTCAATCGCACATCTATCGGATTCGCTATGACGCTGATAGCGACAACCAGCAAAAAACGATCGTTGCTTCGAAAGAATCAGCCGCTTCTGCCGATAGTCTGCATTCGCTGCGTCGCTCGCTTGAAGAATTGCATCAACCACTTGAAATTAACCAAGTTGATCAGATTTGGCCTCACTTAAAGCATCAAGAACGCAACATCCGTTTCGCCGCTCGCGTTGCCTTGGAACACCAACCTGTTGATCAATGGCAAGATCGCCTCTCAACCGAGACGGAACCACAAACAATCGTCGAGGCAATAATTGCGTTGGCACGTTGCACTGAAAATCGTGGACAACCATTGCTGCGAAAACTGGATCAACTGAAAATTGACACTTTGGACCGAAGCCTTCAGCTTGACCTGCTCCGTGCCTACGCACTGGTTTTCATTCGTCATGGTCGCCCAACCGAAACGCTCGCCACCCACCTCGGACAGCAATGCTTGGCTCTATTTCCCACACATGATTCACCTCTCGATCGTGAACTCAGTCGCATGCTGGCATACCTTCGTACAGACGCAGCCATTGAACCGATGCTAAAGGCGATCGAAATGTCTGATTCTTCCGATGACCAGATGCACTTTGCTTTGATGTTGCGTGGTTTCGAACAGGGTTGGTCGCTCAATCAGCGTCGACGATACTTCCGCTGGTTCGGTCGAGCCAATGCCTTTGCCGGCGGTCGGACCAACGGCGAGTTCGCCCGTCAAATTCGACAATCCGCTGAGGCAACCTTGAGCGACGAAGAACAAGCAAAGCTGGAGTCATTGTTTAAGAAACTAAACAAACCGACGCCGCCGGCTACGGCTACCGAGTCGCGTCCCATGGTGAAACAGTGGACCGTAAGTGAGTTGCTGCCGGATCGTGATTCCAGTTGGAAGGACATTCGCTCAGCAGCGCGGGATACCAAGCAGGGAGAACACATGTTTGCCGTTGCGATGTGCAACCGATGCCATCAGGTACGCAGTCAAGGAGGACAAGTTGGCCCCAACCTGTCGGGCGCTACCCGTCGATTCAGTCCCTACGATCTGCTCGAAGCCATCATCGAACCCAACAAAACGATCCCGCATGAGTTTCAAGCGGTCAAGGTAGTGACCGACGACGGAAAAGTGGTTGTGGGTCAGGTTGTCAATTATGGCGGTGGCGGCATGTCAGTC
>CAXGRW010000923.1:0-2096 GCA_964012125.1 uncultured Rhodopirellula sp. | reverse complement strand
ATGGAGAACACCACTCACCTGTTCCTTGGAATCCGTTTCAACTGCAACAAATGCCATGATCACCCGTTCGAGCGTTGGACCCAGGATCAGTACTATCAAATGTCTGCATTCTTCGCCCAAGTCGGACTTGAGAATGATCCCGCCTCAGGACAACGAAAAATTGGTGGTACTGCAGTTGAAGGTGCAAAACCGTTGTTTGAGAAAGTTGTCGATCGAAACCAGGGTGATGTCAAACATCCCAAAACCAATGCTGTGGTTACTCCGAAGTTTCCCTTCGATGTACAACACGATGCAAAGCCTGAAGCCACACGACGTGAGCAACTGGCGACTTGGATCACCCACAGTGACAATCCTTATTTTGCCCGAAGTTACGTCAACCGTTTATGGGGCTACATGCTCGGCGTTGGCCTGATAGAACCGATCGATGACATTCGTGCTGGTAACCCGGCAACCAACCCAGAGTTACTTGACTACCTTGCGGAATCGTTTGTGAATTCCGGCTTTGATGTCGCCGAAATGCACCGCGCTATCTGTAACAGCCGAACGTACCAATTGAGCATCAAGACGAATGCATTGAACGAAGACGATTCCGTCAACTACTCACACGCATTGCCGCGTCGACTTCCTGCCGAAGTAATTTTCGACGCAGTACACACATTGACAGGAGCAGTCAGCAACATCCCTGGAATGCCCAAGGGAACTCGTGCAACAGCCATCACAGACTCAGGTGTGAAACTTGCCGACGGTTTCTTGCAAAACCTCGGACGCCCGGCCCGAGAAAGTGCCTGCGAATGTGAGCGAAGTTCTGACCTGCAACTTGGACCGGTCATGGCCTTGGTTAGCGGCCCCACGGTTGGTTCCGCCATTGCCGACCCAAAGAACGTGCTGGAAAAGATTGTCGCCGAACACCCTGACGACAATGACTTGGCCGAAGAAATTTTCTTACGGGCGCTTGGACGCTATCCCAAGGCGTCTGAACTGGAAGCATTTGCTGCCATGAAAGACATCATCAAAGAGAGCCACGAGGAACTCCTGGGGCAACTCACCAACGCTGAATCAAAGTGGAAAGAACGCCGCGAGGAACTGGAAAAAGAACGCGAAGCGAAACTGGCGAAACTGAATGAGGAGATCGTTAACCATACCAACGCGATCAAACCAGAACGGGAAAAACTTGCCAAGGAACGCGAGGACCGGATCAATGCCGCGAAAGCTGCATTGGAAAAGCAAAAGGAGAGAATCCCGGCCAAAATTGAGAAGATGGCCAACGCACAGCTTAAGGCTATTGAATGGCATCCACTTTCCTACCAGTCTGGAAACTCGACCAACAAAGCGGTTCTTACACCACAACCGGACAGATCAATCATTGTCAGCGGCGATGCCGCAAAAACTGTCTACACAGTCACGATGCGGACTTCACTGAACAACATCACGGGAATCCGATTAGAGGCTCTCAGCGATGCGAAACTCCCCTCCAAAGGCCCTGGGCTTGCCGACAACGGAAACTTTGTTGTCACAGAATTGGAAATCCTAGCAGCCTTGTCGAAAACACCTGAGAAATCAAACAAGGTGAAAATCGCCAGCGGCCGTGCTGACTTCACGCAACCTAGCTTCAGCATCAACCAGGCGTTTGATGGGAAAACGAATGATCAAAGAGGGTGGGCAATCTCACCTGCGATGGGGACATTTCACTGGGCAACTTTCAAATTCGATAAACCTCTACAAACCGAAGGCGATGCGATCCTTACCTTCAAGATCCATCAATTTCACAATGCAGCCAAACATACCTTGGGACGATTCAGGCTTAGCGCAACGACGGCGGTAGGAGACATTCCACTGGGAGTTGCCGAACCTCTCGCTGCAATGCTGCTCACTCCCAAGGAACAACGCGATGAGCCAACTGTTGGATTCCTAAATGAATATATTACCAAGACCGACGGCGATATTCGCAAGGCTCAGGAGGCGGTTGCCGCAGCGGGAGCAGCAGTCCCACCAGATGCAGCGCTCGTCGCACTCGAAAAGCGTAAGGTCGAACTCTCGCAACCTACCGTGGACGATCCGCCACTCGTCCAACTCCGTGACGACGCCAAACAGAGCAC
>CAXGRW010000922.1:0-2098 GCA_964012125.1 uncultured Rhodopirellula sp. | reverse complement strand
GTCGAACAGCGACACCCGACGACGGATGCACTGGCATCTGAGATTGATCCAGAGCCTTTGGATGTAGGCGATGTGCTGGAAACAGGTTCAGAGCCATCGACAAATCCGGAGATCCGCATGCTGAGAGGCGAAGATTCCTTTGAGGTCGATGAAGAATCATTGCTGCTTCGACCCGATCCCAACACGGGAGAATTAAAGTTCCCACCTACCGATGGTGACGAGGAAGCCACATCTTCTGAGTAACAGCCAGAAGATGTGAAGCACTATCAGCGTCTGCAATCAGCGTCACCAATGGCTAACTTGCAGCGTTGCTTCCAATCGGACAACGTCAGCTACCCGCTGACTCGTCCTGGGGCAGCGACTTTTCAGAGATGATCCTGTTGATCGCATTTAGCATGGCTAAAATCGTGCTCTCCACACTGTCAGTGCTCACCCCGACGCCACGGTAAGTACGTCCTTTGTGCTCAACCTCAAGGTTCACTTCGCCGATCGCATCACGCCCCAACGTGGCACTTCGAACGCGAAAATCTTTGCAAACGAGTTCAATTCCTGTAATTTTCTCGACGGCCCAAAAAGCTGCATCAATGGGGCCATCGCCTAATTCAATACACTCTGTCGCTTCTTTATCACCGCAGGACAGGGTCAGCTCAACATGAGGCTGACGTGACTTTCCGCTGGTCACGACATAGTCCACGAGTGTCCATTGCTCGTCCACACTGCCACTGATTTGCTGTTGCACCAATGCAATGATGTCTCCATCGTAGATTTCCTTCTTCTTATCAGCCAAGGACTTGAACTGCTCAAAGACAATCTGCAACTGCTCACCTGTCAATGTGAATCCAAGTGTCTTTGCCCGATCAGCCAACGCAGCTCTGCCACTGTGCTTTCCAAGAACCAAGTCTGTCTTGGAGAACCCAACCTCCTCAGGCGACATAATCTCGTAAGTACTGCGTTCTTTCAGCATGCCATCTTGATGAATTCCTGATTCATGCGCGAACGCATTTTTCCCAACAATCGCCTTGTTTCTCTGCACCTGAATGCCAGTAGTTTTACTTACCAAGCGGCTCACCGGAACCAAGCGTTTGGAATCGATATTTGTAGTGCAACGATAAAAATCATTTCTTGTCTGAATCGCCATCACGACCTCTTCCAGCGCCGCGTTGCCCGCTCTTTCCCCGATTCCATTGATGGTGCATTCAATCTGCCCCGCCCCCGCTGCAACGGCGGCCATGCTATTGCAAACGGCCATGCCGAGGTCATCGTGACAATGCGTACTCACAACCGCTTTCCCGATGTTTGGCACGCGTTCCTGCAACATACGAAAACGATCATAGATTTCACCGGGTGTCGCATAACCAACCGTATCAGGAATATTTACGGTCTTCGCCCCGGCATCAATCGCTGCCTCAACGACCTGGCACAAAAAGTCGTTCTCGGTACGACAGGCATCCTCAGGTGAAAACTCGACATCATCACAATAGCTGACGGCCCGTTTCACCCCAGCAACAGCTCGTTCGACAATTTCATCCGGACTCATTCTCAACTTGAACTCACGATGAATTGCACTGGTCGCCAAGAACACATGAATGCGTGAACTGGGTGCATACTTCACTGCCTCCCACGCCGCATCGATGTCTTTATCACTGCAACGCGCCAAACCACAAATCGTTGATCCCCTGACGGTCTGGGCTATCTGTTTCACCGCCTCAAAGTCGCCGGGTGACGCGATCGGAAAACCAGCTTCGATGATATCGACGCCCATCTCAGCCAAGGCCTGAGCCACCTCCAGCTTCTCAGCAAGATTCATACTCGCACCGGGTGACTGCTCACCATCGCGAAGCGTGGTATCAAAAATACGAATCATTCGTGGCTCGGACTGACCGGTTTCATCGCCGTTGGCTGCGTGGGCCGGATTCGGATGCGACATTTCTGGTATTACCTTTGAACAGTTGTTTGTTAGCCAGCGACCGGAACAAAAAAACCCGAGTCGCTGGGCGACTCGGGTTCGTTGTTTTGTCGTGCGAAAGACCTCAGCGGTCCATCCAAACCCTCATCATCCGCCTGTTTGGCGCTCAATTAGTAGGAGCAGCAGATTGAG
>CAXGRW010000921.1:0-2105 GCA_964012125.1 uncultured Rhodopirellula sp. | reverse complement strand
CCGATCCTCCGATGTCCAACGCCGACACGGAGCCGACAAGAGCGTCGACGACACACGCAGACAACCAAGCCCCCGAACCATCTGATGTCGCTCCGATAACTGACAATCCCATCAGCGACAGTTCTACCGAAGTTGCGTGAAGACGTTTCGCGAGCCGTTACAGGTGAAAACATATGCCATGGAAAGCGAAGGACTCGGTCGCCGTTGTAACGGGTGCCAGCAGTGGAATTGGCAAATGCTTGACGCAACAACTCGCTGACCATGGCTGCCACGTCATCGCAGTCGCACGCCGGGCTGATCGAATCAATCAATGGACCGCCTCCGCAAAGTCACATGGATTTGGTGGGGTTACACCAGTGGTGGGCGACATCACAGACGCAGAAGTTCGATCAAAGATTCGATCCACTATCGAAACAGATCATGGCGGCAGGCTCGATTTATTGGTCAACAATGCTGGAATCGGCGGCATCGGCAGGTTCGCAGAAGCTTCTCCTGACCGACTGCGAAAAATCATGGAGGTCAACTTTTTCGCTCCGGTCGAACTGACACGCATCCTGTTACCGTCACTGCAACGTGGCTCTGCCTCAGTCATCTGCAATATCAGCAGCGTGTTGGGACACCGCGCCGTCCCAAATAAAAGCGAGTATTGCGCCAGTAAGTTCGCCATGCATGGATGGAGCGACTCCCTGAGAGCAGAACTTGCCGCAGATGGAATTCAAGTCACACTCGTCAGCCCAAGCACCACCAAGAGTGAATTCTTTGATTCACTGATTGAAACAGACCCCAATCAGCAATCCCGTAGCTTGGGCCATTGGTCGCCGCAAAGAGTCGCTAACAAAGCATTTGAAGCGATTTGCAAGCGTCGCAGCGAAGTGATCCTAAGTCTGGGCGGGAAAGCGCTCGTGCACTTTGATCGTCTTGCACCAACACTGATGAACAAAATCCTGGCACAAAGTCCAGCGAAACCCACTGACCGCACAAATTCAAGTGATCGGTAATGCCAGAATTGGAAGTGCTATTCGAAGACAACCACCTGTTGGTCGTCAATAAGCCGGCAGGCTTGCCAACCATGGGTGCTGAATCCGGCGACACCGTGCATTCGCTTGCTGCGCAATACATCAAGCATAAATACAGCAAGCCTGGCAAAGTGTTTATCGGAATTGTCAGCCGACTGGATGCAATGACCAGCGGCGCCCTCGTGCTAGCACGCACCAGCAAGGCTGCCTCACGACTAACAGAACAATTTGCCAGCAAAGCGTTAAAAGCTAACGGCCTGAAAAAATCCAAAGGTAAGAAAGCGACAGTCCAGTCACCTCGAAAAGTTTACCTTGCGGTGGTGCAAGGTAAACTTGACGCTGAGGCCGATCATTGGACCGACCAAATACGCAAAGACGAATCTGCTCATCGCATGCGTTTAAGCCCGACGCGGCGAGATGACTCAAAGACTGCCGAGCTTCGTTACCACAGCCTTGCTGCACCCCGAGCCCACACAATGGTCGCTGTAGAATTATTGACAGGACGTAAACATCAGATTCGCACACAGTTTGCAGATCGCGATCATCCCATTTTAGGCGATCGCAAATATGGCTCACAAATCAAATTCAAAAACGGTATCGCATTGCATAGTTGGGGGCTACAAATCGAGCACCCAACCAAGCGTGTCCCAATGTGGTTTGAAGCGCCACTGCCTTCCACCTGGGGAAAATTTCAACATGACCTGCCAGCCCAAACGAACTTGCGTCAACAAATCGAGAACTCCTTCCCACCACCTCCACCGGAGATGCAGTGATGCCGAATTTGTTTGGCAGCACACCCTTCTATCTACCTAGAAAGATTGTCTCCGGTGGACAAACAGGAGTTGACCGGGCAGCTCTGGACACCGCCATTGAGCTGAGCATTGAACATGGTGGCTGGTGTCCCGCCGGAAGGCTTGCTGAAGATGGCCCCATTCCAAACCGTTACGCACTGAGGGAAACCGGATCGTATGAATATCCGGTTCGTACCGAACAGAATATTGCCGACAGCTCGGCAACACTGATTCTTCATGAGGGCAAATTAAAGGGTGGAACCCTGCTCACAAGACGCCTGTGCGACAAACGAAAAAA
>CAXGRW010000920.1:0-2114 GCA_964012125.1 uncultured Rhodopirellula sp. | reverse complement strand
GAACATCGTCCGGGACCAGCCCGCTGAAAAAAAGGAGTGGTTCAACGTCCGCTGGACGCTGGACGCTGCCATGCGACAACGCCTCACTGCTCTCTGCAGGCGAGAGTGATCATCTACCGGTCCCGCCTACGTCAAAGCGTACAACGAACCCCCGATCCTTCATTCGGATTTACTTGCTGGGGGCGTCTCCTTCAGAACTGCCTCGCCATCACGCTGAGAACGCTGCTCCATCTGTTTCAACTTTTCCTGCAACTGACGAATCTCCTCTCGCATTTCCGCCGCACTCTGCTCCGGCTTCCCGGAGTCAGTTGTGTTGCCCTTGGTCTTTGGTTTTGGTTTCACTGGCAATCCATTCAATGAGGGCGGATCGCCTACCATTTTCTTGAGCTGCCCTGAAACCTTTTGTTCAAACGACGTTTGCTGCACCGTTTCACTTGGTTTCAAACCATCCTCACGTTTCTGAGGAACCGCTTCCACTTGAGGTTTCCCGTCTTTTTTTCCTACTCCCCCAAGCAAACCACCCAGCACAGACCCGATTCCCTCCAGCACACCAGTTTCGGTTTCCATTCTCTCTTCATCTGCGTTTTGCTGTTTAGTGGACGCATTCAATTGCTGCCGTGGACCACCCGACTTCATTTCAGTCGTCAACGTCATGCCTTTGATGAAGTAAGCATCGCCTCGAACCACACCCAACGACGCAAGGGTCCCCTGAGGTAAATTCTCAAGCTGTCGAACAAATGCCAAATCGTCATGTGTCAGCAAACCATCGACTGAAACAACACGATCCGCAGGCTTGATACCTGCAACGTCCGCCGCCGATCCGTTGACAACGCCGTCGACGAGAGCGCCGCGCAAACGTGATTTGGATCCAAGCAGGATCCCGTACCGCTGCACGCCAGTATTGTTTGAAAGTTGCGTTGAAGGCCGAGTCGCCGCCGCTGGCAAGCTTTCCACTTGCCCAGAAAGAGGAAGTGCCTCAGTGGCACCGCGTCGTTGGGCAGGCTCGCGGGGGGTAGGAGCACGGGGTAAAGGCGGTCTGGGCACAGGCGGTCCAGAGATAGACGAATCCCGCATGGGGCCCCCACCTTGCTGACTCGCTGGAATATTGACTTGCTGCGGTCCCAACAAAGGTATGCGGATCGTTTTCATCTGATCGCCGCGGAGAACGCGGGCGGTAACGGATTCACCGGCACGACGGACGCTTAGAAACCTCGCCATGTCGGCGATCTTGGGTGTGAGTGTTTGATCCAACGAAACGATCACATCGTTTTTCTGAAGTCCAGCATCATCGGCCTTGGAGTCACTTCGGAACCCAGTAACCAGCACCCCCGGCACTCCAGGTGCTGAATCCAAAACATCGATTCCCAAAGATGCTTTTTGATTTTGATATTGCCCGTTTGGTCTGGTTTGCGTTGCTACACCTGCTGCTCGGCCACGCTCGGCATCCGAGCCAATTGAAGCGGGATTGCCATTTCCCTGAGCACCGAAAATCTCGGGGGCATACTGCAAAAGTGCATCGACGAGCGGTCGTCTCTGATTTGTGCGTTGTCCCCCGGCACGAGGTCCACTGTCGGCAGGCTCCGTTGCCGGCGGATCTTGAGCTCCCGCGTTCTGCTGATCGAGCGATTGAACGCGATCTTGTAAACGCTTTAAGAAACCTTGGCCCAACACCGAAGGTGCGTTCGAAGTCGCACTGATCGCGAAAATGAGGCCGCTGATCATGACTGTCGCTAGTGGTTTTCGCATGCTTCAAATCCATGATGACTGTTCAGACGCCCCCTTCGTACCAGCTGCTGATCGCGGGCAGGTTAGGAGATGTGAAACAGGTTACGGTGAAAACTCGATTATTCTTCGCGCAGGTGGCTTGCTGTCGGATTTTGATGACCCACAAACCCTGCCTAGCACTCACATTCTGCCCAGCCTTGCGACTAGCTTGGCGGCAGAAACGTGGGCCGTGCCCATTAGCATCTCGAGCAGGCCACTCTCATGCCCGCAGCGAACTTTCCGTCAGCAATCTTTCTGCCCCTTCAGAATAGCAGTCTGCTGCTTCAAGGAAAGGACAGCAAATGGCGTAACCCCATGCAAACAACCCGCACCAAGCTGCCGATCGTACG
>CAXGRW010000919.1:0-2117 GCA_964012125.1 uncultured Rhodopirellula sp. | reverse complement strand
CTCGACATACGCAACCGAGATGCGATCTTTGAACTTTTCAAAAATGAACGTCCGGATCTGATCATTCATTGCGCTGCACAGCCTAGTCACGACCGTGCTGCCGCCATCCCATTTTTGGATTTCGAGGTCAACGCTAACGGCACCCTCAACCTTTTGGAAGCGACACGCCAATTTGCTCCTGAGGCTGTGTTCTGCCATATGAGCACCAACAAAGTTTATGGTGACGCTCCGAACGAACTCAACCTTCAGGAACTTGAAACCCGCTGGGACTATGCAGACCAGCAAGATTATCACGGTATCACCGAAGATTGCCGGATCGATCAGACGATGCATTCACTGTTTGGCGCCTCCAAAGCAGCGGCAGACATTCTGGCCCAAGAGTACGGACGCTACTTTGGACTTAACACGGGTATCTTCCGTGGTGGTTGCCTGACAGGTGCCAGCCACAGCGGAGTCGAGCTTCATGGTTTCCTCAGCTATCTGGTCCATGTTGCAGTCCACGGCAAGCCCTACACCGTGTTTGGATACAAAGGCAAACAGGTCCGCGACCAGATTGAATGCAGTGATGTAGTCAGGGCGTTCGACGCCTTCGCGCAGCAGCCACGTCCCGGAGAGGTTTACAACATCGGCGGAGGTCGTGAAAATGCCGCCAGCGTGCTGGAATGCATCGCAATGATCCGAGAGATCGGCGGCTACGATCTTGAATACGACGTTTCAAGCGAAGCTAGAAAAGGCGATCACATCTGCTACATCAGTGACCTGTCCAAATTGCGCCGCCACTATCCTGAATGGGATATCACCTTATCTCTTCGGGAGATTCTGACACGCATGATCGAGGCCGAGAAAGCCAAACTGGCATGACCCCGATCACTAGCCGGAAAGCTCGCACCAACCGCGTGCGATTAGTGCACCGCCAACATACGCTCCAACGCGATCAGGCTCCACTTACTCGTCTCTTCGTCGACTTTGATTTGGTTGACAATCATGCCATCCCTGAGATTTTCAAGCGTCCAGCACAGATGCGGCAGATCGATGCGATACATCGTGGCACACATGCAAACAACTGGACTCAAAAAATGGATCTCTTGCTCAGGATGCTCGGCCTTGAGTCGATTGACAAGATGCAGTTCCGTACCGATTGCCCACTTCGTTCCAGCGGGACTATTTTGTACTGTGTCGATGATTTTCCCAGTGCTTCCGGACACATCAGCTAAATCATTGACTGAGCGTGGACACTCCGGATGAACCAAAATCTTGATCCCCGAATGTTGTTGGCGAAACCCTTCTACATGCTCAGGCCGGAACATTTGATGCACGCTGCAATGGCCCTTCCATAAAATGACCCGACTCTTTTCAATCGCTGCTTCCGTGTTCCCACCCAAATCGAGAGCGTACGGGTCCCAGACAGGCATCTCTGACTCTTCAATGCCCATTTCCAACGCGGTGTTGCGACCGAGATGCTGATCGGGAAAGAAGAACACCCGCTGGCCTCGCTCAAAGGCCCACTCGATGACTGCCTTGGCATTGCTACTGGTACAGACAATGCCACCATGGCGACCGCAGAACGCTTTTAAGCTTGCGGCACTATTGATGTAAGTGACAGGAATGACCTTTTCCGTATCAATCACTTCCGACATGTCTTCCCACGCTGCTTCGACCTGTGCGATTGCAGCCATATCGGCCATGCTGCAACCAGCCGCCATATCCGGCAACACGACGTCCACTCGCCGTCCCTCGCGTTGCCGAACCTTGTCCGGATGATTCGCGAGAATATCAGCCGTCTCGGCCATGAAATGGACACCACAAAAAACGATCGTTTGACACGACTCGCTTTCAGCTGCCATCTGACTCAGCTTGTAGCTGTCCCCTCTCAAATCCGAATGCTCAATGACTTCGTCTTGCTGATAGTGATGCCCGAGAATCAGAAGCGAATCACCTAACTGCTCTCGCACCGCAGCAATTCGCTGCCGCAGCGCGTCGGGCTCCAACGTTTTATAGTTAGCCAATTCGTGAATTGCCGAAGGACTTTCGCAAAGCGTGACCAGATTATCTGTGCTCGACTTTTCAGCTTTATCAGTACTCAACTTCTCAGGTCTCCCGGTACTCAACGTCTCGGT
>CAXGRW010000918.1:0-2126 GCA_964012125.1 uncultured Rhodopirellula sp. | reverse complement strand
GCGGGCTGTGTCGGCAGCGTCGTTCACTGAAGCAACAGTACGGCAAGCGGCAGCAATACGGAGCTCACTGCGAGCCAACACGAGCCGCCTGCGGGTGGGCGCAAGCAACCTGCGGGCGGCTTGCGCCTATGCCAACACGTCTTTGATCACGTGCCCATGGACGTTCGTGAGTCGCCGCTCAAGCCCGTTGTGGTAGAACGTGAGTCTCTGATGATCGAGGCCCATCAGGTGCAGCAGAGTCGCGTTGAAGTCATAGACAGTTGTTTTGTCGACCGCAGCCTTGAATCCGAACTCGTCGCTCTCTCCATAACTGAACCCTGACTTTACCCCTGCACCGGCAAGAAAACAGGTGAACGCGCCGGGGTTGTGATCTCTGCCGCTTCCGTTTGCCTGCAGAAAAGGCATCCGTCCGAATTCGGTTGCCCAAACGACCAAGGTGTGGTCAAGCATCCCTCGCTGCTTCAGGTCCGCAATCAATGCCGCAGTCGGCTGATCCATGATCTCTGCCTGCATGGCATGTGTGTCCGCGAGATTGGAATGCGAATCCCAGTTTGTGATACCGTTCCCGCCGGATGGATCGCTACCATTGAACAATTGGACCACCCTTACCCCTTTTTCCAATAACCGCCGCGCTAGAAGACAGTTCTTTGCATATTTTCCTCTCAGTTCACTACCACCTTCCACGCCATAAGCTTTCAATGTTGCTTCGGTTTCCCCGGACAAGTCCATCACATCGGGAACCGACGTCTGCATTCTTCCTGCCAATTCGTAGCTTGCGATCCGCCCTGCAAGGTTAGCGTCGCCAGGGTACTTTTCGAGATGCCCTGCATTCAGTTGTGTCAGCAGGTCGACAGTGCGTTGATCAGTTTGAGGCGAAATCGATGCCGGGCGGTTCAGATTATTAGGCGGATTCGATGCCGTGAAGTCTGTTCCTTGATAAGCGGCGGGTAAAAACCCGTTTCCAAAATTGTTCTTGCCGCTCCGTGCCAGTCCCCGCGGGTCGTTGATCGCTACGAACGCCGGTAATTCTTGATTCTCTGTACCCAACGCGTAAGTGACCCATGAACCAAATGAAGGAAACCCCTCCATCGTAAACCCCGTATTCATGAAATTCTCGCCCTGTGGATGCGCACTTGTGTCTGTTGACAAGGCATGGAAGAAACAGAAGTCATCCACTTGGTCACCCAACTTTGGCAACAAGTCAGAAACCATTTTCCCGGATTCGCCACGGGGTTTGAAATCCCAAAACGGCTTGGCGATATTCCCGGACGGTCCCTCAAAGGTAACGGCAGGCAGTCCCGGCGGTTTCTGCCCGTGTAATTTTGAAAGTGCTGGTTTGTAGTCAAAAGTGTCTACATGACTAACGGCCCCCGGACAATAGATGACCAGCACCTGTTTTGCGGGAACATCGAAATGTGAACCCCTCGCAGCATAAGGTTTACTCGTGTCTATGGCAGGGCGTATAGGCGATACGCCACCTGCGGCCGCATTCGTCTCCTCCGCCAGCAGTCCGTCCTGATCCAACAGGCTGGTTAACGCGAGGCCCATCGTGGAGAGCCCCGCGGTTCCCAGAAAATTTCGACGGTCCAACATGCTTCGACCATGCCGCGACAACTTCTCAGGATTTGTCATATCTCAGATCAAGGTAGGAAGGCAAATTCGTTCGAGTTAATCAGTGCACGACACACAATGTCCAAGCTGTCCGACTCGGCAACTTTTTCACAAGCGATCAATTCACTGGCGCTAGGTTCTCGTCCCAGGATCAGTTCGAAGCAACCTGCAACGGCCGCCCTTGTTTCGCTTCCTGCATCCTTGCGAGCGCGTGATGCGATGAACTGAGACTGCTCCATTACAAAATCGCTATTCATCAGGTTAAGTGCCTGCAGTGGAGTCGTTGAAATAGGTCGCCGCGCCCTGACCTGACCACAATCAGGAAAGTCGAACGCCGTGAAGATCTGATCATCTACCCGCCGCATGCGTTCCTGATAAATCATCCTTCGCCAAGTGTCGGGGCCAAAATTATTTACTACCTGCCATTGCGAATAGCGTTTCTTAACGTTGTGTATCCGGTAACTTCGTCCACCAATGGTCGCAGCAAGTTTTCCCGATGCTTGCAGAATTCCGTC
>CAXGRW010000917.1:0-2126 GCA_964012125.1 uncultured Rhodopirellula sp. | reverse complement strand
TTGGGGCTGGTCCCCATCATTCCGTTCCTACCACATGCCCACACGGACTTGGGCATGTTCGCGAAAGCGGAAAAGAATCGCGAGGACACATTGAATGAGTTTGAACACTTCTGGAAAACTCCCGTTGAATTTTTCTTAGGTCTATTTGGATTAGCCAACGCAGGTGTTGTGATGAGCAGTCTCGGTACAGGCACATGGCTTGTGCTGGGTGGACTGCTAATTGGCAAACCATTGGGTATCACGGCGATGACGCTGTTTGCCGAAAAGGGTTTAAAGCTTCAGAAACCAGCAGGCATGGACTATCGCCATGTTGTCACATTGGGGATGGTCGCGGGCATTGGATTTACTGTCGCACTCTTTGTATCGGTTGCTGCCTTCACGCAGGCAGGCCCCGTACAGGACTCGGTCAAGATGGGAGCTCTTCTGAGCTTTGCTGCGGCTCCCCTCGCAATTTTGATCGCCAAAATGCTCAGAGTAAAACCAGAGCCAAGAGTCGGCGTTAACTCGACAGCGGATACAGAGGCGAGCTGAACGAACTGGATAAACAAACCACTCGTTCAAAACACAAGAAATCTTCCCTACAGGATTATGATCGCATGAATCAGGACGACCTCCCTCTCGAAGCGATTGGTGAAGACGAGATCCAACGGCCACAACCGGCCGATGACCCCATCAAGCCAGTCGACTCACAGGACATGTACCGTGTCATGCGGCACACCATCAGCCGACTTGAAAAAGACCAAACCGCGCGAGGTGACCTCAAAATCCTCTCGCGAACCCTGCGAGAACTCCGCTACGCCTTCAAAATTTTTCGTCCCTTTCGACGCCGCCGAAAGCTCACCATCTTTGGGTCAGCGAGAACGAATCCGGATCATCCCGAGTATCAAGCTGCCGTCGAACTCGGCCAGCGAATGGCCAAGCATGGGTGGATGGTGATTACCGGTGCTGGTGGTGGCATCATGGAAGCTGGTCACCGAGGTGCTGGACGTGAAGCATCACTCGGTTTGAACATCATGCTGCCGTTCGAGCAGAGCGCGAACGAATACATCGAGGGTGACCCAAAACTCGTCACCATGAAGTATTTCTTCACCCGCAAACTAATGTTTGTCAAGGAATGCAGTGCCGTTATCTGCCTGCCGGGTGGTTTTGGAACGCTTGACGAAGCGATGGAAACGCTGACGCTGATGCAAACTGGAAAACAGACCATGACTCCCTTGGTACTGCTTGACCACCCCGGAGGAAGCTACTGGAAGGATCTTGGCGAATTCATTGAAAAGCAACTTAATGCCGGTGGCATGATCAGTCCGGAAGATGTCCGACTGTACAAAATCACGAATTCGGTTGATGAAGCGATCGAAGAAACCCTGAATTTCTATCGCGTTTATCACAGCATGCGATATGTCAATAACCGGCTCGTCTTTCGACTCAAAGCCCCGCTTGCAGATTCAAAGCTGGCGTACATTCAAGAACACTACTCAGACATCCTTGTTGATGGAACCTACGAACAAACAGCTGCTTTACCCGAAGAAACCGGCGAAGCTGACTTGAATGGGTTACCACGGCTTGTGTTCCACTTCAATCGACGTGCTCTGGGCCGGCTACGAATGCTGATCGATTGCATCAATGGCCGACCTGACTGAGCAGTGTAAGGGAAGCGTCTGCAGTTACTCTTCAAAACGCATTTCCCGGCAGCAGCCCGATCGTTCGAATGCCTGTGTCTATGCGACGAATGAACCGGTAATGGCACAAAAAAACGCGTCGAGCAAATGCCACGACGCGATAAGTTTAAGCGGCGATCTGGGATTCCCAGATCGAACTTCAGCCAGGCAGCAATTGCTGTCTAGCTTTTCTTTTCTGCAGAGCCCTGCTGGTTCAGTCCGGGGCGAACCCTCTTGTTGATGTCTGTTTCCAGAACACCAAAGACGGACTCATGACGAGCCACCGACATCTGCAACGCGGCCAACAATCGCTTGGCCGTGTAAAAGTTGACGATGATACGCTGCTTGACCTGAATAGGATCCTTAGGAACGCCGATCGGCTGCGGATTCAAACCAAAGTCAACAATCAATTCCTCTGGTGAACCGGTCACGCGACAAAAGTTGGCATAGGTTGCTGCAGCATTGTCG
>CAXGRW010000916.1:0-2128 GCA_964012125.1 uncultured Rhodopirellula sp. | reverse complement strand
CCGAGGCGATTGAAGTTCACATCCTTGCTGGCGACTCGGTGAGTCCCGACAACGATATCCACATCACCTCGCTTGATATCCTTGACGGTTTCCCGTTGTTCAGCAGCGGTGCAAAAACGGCTCAGCTTCCTGATTTCTACAGGAAACTCGGCCATCCGGTTCTTGAAGTTGTTGTAATGCTGCTCCGCTAAAACGGTCGTGGGTACGAGCACCGCCACCTGATAGCCACTTACCACCGCTTTGAAGGCCGCCCGCATGGCAACCTCGGTTTTCCCGAATCCAACATCACCGCAAATGAGCCTATCCATTGGCCTGCCGGACTCCATGTCGTCCTTGCTGGTGGCAATGGCGGTAACCTGATCGGGAGTTTCGACGTAGGGAAAGCTGGCATCAAATTGCCGCTGCCACGCATTGTCGGCATCAAACACAAGCCCGCGGCGGGCAGTTCTCTCTGCCTGCATTTCTAACAGTTCAACCGCCATGTCAGTGACAGCTGATTCGGCTGCTTTCTTCTGTCGCGTCCATGACTGGCCACCGATTTTTGCGAGCCGCGGCGTGGTTTTGGTACCGCCGACGTAACGCTGCAACAAACCAATTCTCGAGGCGGGCACGTAAATCTTGGTCCCGCCATCAAACTCAATCGTTAAATGTTCGAGATGCTGCCCATGCTTTTCAATGTGCTTGAGTCCACGATACAGCCCGATCCCATGAGACAGGTGCACCACCAGGTCACCTGGATTCAACTGCATCAAGCTGCTGATCGGTTTTCCGCGGGCACGGGATCGTCCACGCCGAACAGGGCTTCGATGAAAAAGCTCGGCACCGGTCAGGACAAGCACTTCAGCGTCCGCCAACCGAAATCCACCGCTCAGCTCTGCAACAACAAGATGCAGCCGCCCCTGCCTTGCAGCATCCGTGTCGTGCAAAAGCTCTGTCAGTCGTTCGCCATCGGCTGGCGTATCGCCTACCAGAATGATCTCATCTGCCTTAGCAACGGAATCCAATCGCGACCGCGTCTCTTCAAGAGACAATGCAAATCCATCTGCTGTCGTCGACTGCAAGTCCACGATCTCGTTCTGGGAACCTTCCGCCAAGGTCGTACCCGAAACCATTCGATAGGCTGCTAGAGAATCCACCAACGCTTCATAGGACATCAAATTGGCTTCATCACCACTACGTTGCTTCAAGGCATCTGCTGTTCGCTCACATGCTTGTGGATCAATAACGACAACCAAGGTGTCGGCGGGAAGATACTCAGCGATCGAGCCGAGACCCTGACTATCGTTGGCCGCGGCAGACGCGTCTCCGCTGTCTCCATCGATGGCATCTTGCCCAGCGTCCTGCAAGTCGCCTTCGAGAAACGGATCATCGTTCCCATAACGTTGATCAACTTCAATTCCCACTGCTGCAATTTCGATGTGCTCAAGTGACTCGATACTTCTTTGGCTCCCTGGGTCGAAGCGCCTGATCGATTCGATTTCATCCCCGAACCATTCGATACGAATTGGCTGCGACTGGTCAGCAGAGTAGACATCGAGTAGTCCCCCGCGTGCCGCGAATTCCCCCGGTAGCTGCACGGCCGTGGTTGAAGAAAATCCCGACTCAGCCAGCCACCGTCGTATATTTTCAGGTTCAACTTCATCACCAACGGCGATTCGCCGCGTCGATGCTTCAAGCTTTTCTGGTGTTGGCACCAACTGCATTGCACCGCCGACGTAAGCAGTGACCAGCAGCGGGGCAGCGGAATCGGGGTCCTGAGCCACTAGACGCTGCAAAACCTGAAGCCGATCCGCATAATCATCGTCACGAATCGAAGAAGCCGAGGCTTCGCTGGCCGAGAGGGGCAAGGAGATCGCTTCAGAAACCCCAAAGGCCGTCGCATCCCCAGCAACGACATCGGCGTCCGCCGCCTCAGGAAACAGCATGAGAATACTGGAAGCATGCCGAGCAAGCGCCGCAGCAAAGACACCACGAAGGCTTCCCCAAACACCCGAGAACGCAAGATTCGAGCCGGCCGTGTGTTTCGACAAGCGCATGCCGATCCTGGCGTTCTCGTCTAATAGACGAGGAACGTCGACGAGCCGACTGACGTTTCGTTTACCGTTACTTGCCAAGGGTCAATTGACCA
>CAXGRW010000915.1:0-2129 GCA_964012125.1 uncultured Rhodopirellula sp. | reverse complement strand
CTGAAACAGATAGGGCGTTATCGCGTCGAAAAGATTTTGGGCGAAGGGGGCTTTGGCCGGGTTTATCTTGCGCATGATGAACAGTTGCAGAGATCTGTTGCGATCAAAGTCCCGCATGGCAGATTGGTTGCTGATCAGGACGACGCACGAGCTTATCTGGCGGAAGCCCAGATGGTGGCGAAGCTAGACCATCCCAGTATTGTTCCCGTTCATGATGTGGGGGCGACGTCGGAATGCCCATGTTATGTGGTGTCGAAGTACGTCGAAGGTACTGACCTTGCGAATGAATTGAAGCATCGCCAATTCACCCCTGCAAAAGTTGCTGAACTTGTTGCAACGATAGCTGAGGCGATTCATTACGCACATAAAAAAGGGATCGTGCATCGTGACATAAAGCCGGGGAACATCCTTCTGGATCAGAAGGGGAAACCGTATGTCGTTGATTTCGGGCTCGCTTTGAAGGAAGAGGATATCGGTACTGGGCCACGCTGTGCCGGAACGCCAGCTTATATGAGCCCCGAGCAGGCAAGTGGTGAAGGGCATCGGGTGGATGGTCGTAGTGACATCTTTAGCCTTGGCGTGGTTTGTTACGAGTTGTTGTCAGGTAAAAAACCGTTTCGAGGTAAAACGAGGTCGGAACTGTTTCATCAGGTGGTCTGCTGTGATGCGAAACCGCTGCGTCAGTATGACGAGACGCTGTCGCCGGAACTGGAACGCATTTGTTTCAAAGCGTTGGCAAAGCGAGTGTCAGATCGATATCTCTCCGCCTTCGATCTCGCTGAGGATTTACGTCTGGCAGCGGCGGGGCTTTTGAGCCAAGGGACAAGCGACGATTCGACACGCGTGTTTTCACGGGCTGTGGATACAGATTCTGGCGGACACAGCAAAACATACATTTTATCATTAGACTTTTCTCATGACACTGAGATAGGTCTTCCCTCAGACATTGGGTCTTCTGCCATTGTTCCAAAAGGACTTAGGTCGTTTGATTCCCATGACGCCGACTTTTTCTTTGACCTTTTGCCGGGACCACGAGATCGAGAGGGGCTACCAGACTGCCTGCGTTTCTGGAAACGTAAAATCGAAGAGACCGATGTTGATGAAACCTTTTCCGTTGGTTTGATTTACGGACCCTCGGGGTGCGGTAAGTCTTCCTTGGTGAAAGCCGGGTTATTGCCGTGTTTGTCAGGCGATGTGATTCCTGTTTATTTGGAAGCGGCGGCCGGTGAAACAGAGTCCCGTTTGCTGCGTTGTTTGAGAAAGAGTTGTCCCAATGTCAGTCGAGGGCTGGAGCTGAAGGAAACATTAGCCTCCTTGAGACGCGGGGAGGGGGTGCCGGCTGGTAAGAAGGTGTTGATCGTCATCGACCAGTTCGAGCAGTGGCTGCATACCACTGATGCGACTGATAGAACTGAACTGGTTCAGGCATTGCGGCAATGTTCAGGAGGAACGGTGCAATGCATTGTGATGGTGCGAGATGATTTCTGGTTGGCTGTCAGTCGGTTTTTTCGCGATTTGGAAGTGCGTTTGGTTGAGGGAGAGAATAGTGGGCTGGCAGATTTGTTCGATTTCCATCATGCCCAAAAGGTACTGATTGCGTTCGGGAAAGCGCACGGCAGATTGCCACGTGATAGCAATCTGATGAGTAAGGATCAGCTCGCGTTCATCAAACAGTCTGTCGAAGGGATGAGCGAGAACGGCAAGGTGGTCTGCGTGAGGCTGGCTTTGTATGCCGAGATGATGAAGGCGAAAGATTGGACGCTCGCCGCCTTGAAGGCAGTGGGGGGAACCAAAGGTGTGGGCGTTGCATTCCTTGACGAAACATTTAGCTCCAATACTTCGCCGCCTGAGTACCGTTACCATCAGCGGGCCGCGCGTCGGGTGCTTCAGAGTCTTTTGCCCGATAGCCGAACAGTAATCAAAGGGCATATGCGACCGGCAGCTGAATTACCTGAGGTGTGTGGCTATGAAGATCGTCCAAAAGATTTTGCCGAGCTCATTCGAGTTCTTGACGTTGAACTGCGACTGATCAGTCCCACAGACCCCGACGGTAGAACCGTCGATGTTGAGGATCCCAATGAGCACGGGATTACTGAGCACGGGATTACTGAGCACGGGATTACTGAGCA
>CAXGRW010000914.1:0-2132 GCA_964012125.1 uncultured Rhodopirellula sp. | reverse complement strand
CTATCGTGTCGCGGAAGACCGAACGGCCAAAGTGGCCGGAGGTTCGGGGAGATACATGCTCTGGACGTAGGTCACCGCGAAAGGCAATTTCGAAAAAAAGAAAATGAAGTGGGCGAATTTTTGGTTGGGTAGAACTGAGTGGATAGAGAGGAGTGTTTATGGCATCTGATAATCTTCATTCAATGCGACACGATGAATTCGTGGCGTTATTCGTGCGACATGAGGCAGCGATTTTCTCGTTTGTGCTGGCAATGGTGCGGAACACCGCCGACGCCGAGGATGTCGTGCAGAGAGCAAGTGTCACAATGTGGAAGTCGTTTGATCAGTACCAGTCCGGAACGAATTTCCGTAACTGGGCAATTCAGATCGCCAAGAACGCGGCGTTGAATCACATCACCAAGATGCGACGTGATCGACACGTATTTAGTGAAAAACTTATTGTCCTGCTTGCCGAACAAACCGAAGAACTCGGAGACCGTCTGGATGCGCGGCGTCGTGCTCTGGATATGTGCTTGGAGAAATTGCCCCCGGATGATCAGAAGATGATGGCAGGATGCTATGCCGAGGGAGCAACCATACGTGCCTTCGCTGAAAAATGTGGCGAAGCTGCCAATCGGATTTATAAGCGGGTCAACCGTGTTCGTCGTCAGTTGCATCACTGCATCGACCGTCAATTAGGGCTAACGGAGTCGACACAGTGAATCACGCCATCGAGTCATTGATAGACAAAGCAATCAACGAGACTGCCAGTAACGACGAGTTGCATGAGCTCGAGCAGTGTTTGCTAAGTGATCCTCTCGCACGCGAGCGTTACCTCAATGCAGTTAATATGCATGCCGCGCTTCGCCGTCAATTTTCTTCGCACGGCGGATCGATGACGCCCGAGTTGCCGAGGGAACCATGGCGGAAAAAATGGATGGCGTTGACCATCGGGTTGGCAACAGCTGCGTGTTTGATGCTGATTGCTGGGACCATTTACCAATCTCGAACGAGTCAGTCGCCTGCAGTGATTGCCGAAACAGTGGGCGCCTACAGTGACTCCGGTGTTGCGTATGCAAGCGGCGAGACACTGCATTCAGGACCTTTGACCGTTTCTCGAGGAATTGTGCGTCTGGATTTTTCAAGTGGCGCAAGGGTCGCCGTGGAGGGACCCGCACAGTTGGAATTGGTGGATGAAATGCGTTTGGTGCTACACCGTGGGGTTGTCACTGCGACGGTCCCAGAATCAGCAAGCGGATTTGTGATCGATACTGATTCAGCGCATGTGGTTGATATCGGGACCGCGTTTGGCGTTTCTGTGAGTGACGCTGGGCTGACGGACGTTTGCGTTTTCGAGGGAGAAGTTGAGGTGAGCGCACCGCCAACAGCTCGGAATAGCAGGACGCCTCAGCTTTTAAAAGAGGGCGAGGCGATCCGGTCAAGTAAAGCTTCCAATTCGATTGACTCCGTACTGTTTGAAGCCTCGCAGTTCGAAAATGCTTGGCCAATGAGTTCGGGCGTGCTGCAAACGACGGGTGCCATACGCTTTGTTTCACCCGGGCCTGGATTCCATCCCGGCAATTATCAAGATAACGAACACATCGTTGTTTTTCCTGAACGCGAAGGTGTGCTTCCAAGCGAAAATGTTCGTGTCGACATGGTGGATCCAGGTGTTTATGCGAAGTCGCCGTATCGAGAAAAAAGACTGCTGGCAACAGGTCAACGCGTAACAAGCTATCTGCTGCAACTGGACGCCTTTCCTGAAGGCAAGAACCCTGGTCGCAGACGCAGTGTTTCGGGACAGATTACTTTTGCAAACCCAATTGTAGGTGTCATTACGATGGATCGCTTGCTGAGAGAGTCAGAAGTTATCTTCGGTGTTCCCGACGTAGCGTACCCAAGCCCCAGAACGATTGAGCCTCGTCCAGAGGGTGATGAACGACGAGGATTTGATAGCCTGGTTTTGGCTGCCGACCGACGTACTCTGTTTGTTGAACTGCAGGAGAATCCAGGTCATCTTGACCAGGTTCGTGTGCTCATTGAAGCAGGTAATTGAACGGGCCTAAAAATGTACCTCAAGATCATACTTAGCATCGGCTTTTTACTTACCTCATGCACGGTGAAGGGGTTGGCTACTGAGCCACCCAATTTTG
>CAXGRW010000913.1:0-2137 GCA_964012125.1 uncultured Rhodopirellula sp. | reverse complement strand
TTTTTGAGCAGATCCAAAAAGACGGAGAGACGTCGCTTACCAAGCCAGTGGGTGGCATGGGAAAAGTCTGGAAGCCCTCAGCAAAATGCATCTGATTTTGTTCTGCAAGGCTCGACGCTTGCACTTGCAAGTCGGGAAGGAAATGTCCTGGTTTATCGATGTGATAAAGCAGGTCTGTCGTTGTTAGCTGACGTCCCGATCCAAGCAAACAAAGTTCTGGTGAGTTTCGATCAGCATTGGCTTTGTCTACAGCAGGCAGCGAGGCTTTCTGTATTTGATTTGCGTCATCCTCGTGAGGAGCCTTGGGAGATCAATGGCATCGACGAAAACGCAGAAGTTGGTTTCATCGGAAGTGGCCATTGTCTTACCGCAATCGGCGATGATCGATTGCTGAGGGTGTGGGATCCTGTGAACCGTATGGGCGAGGATGTGGAGTTGGGGCCACTGTCGGCGGAAGCACCCCGGGGAATCCATAGTATGCAGGAATCAATCTTTCCCATGGATGACGGGCGAGTGTTCATGTTGAGACAAACAGGCGACGGTGGTTACATGAAAGCGGGGTACATTCAAATGGCGAGAAGCGGAAATGCTTTGAACTTGGTGCCAAATCAGACTGGGGAATTATGGGCAATGGCAAGCATCCCGCCGTGGAATGCAAAGTCCAGGTTCAGTGGTGTTGCGATACGCGTGGGTTGTTTCGGGCGTATCCCGGTTCCACCTCCTCATAGTGGGAATGCGTGGGGATTCCTTGAATCCCAACATCTTGATAGTCCACCATCCGAACTTGAAGCACCGAAGCGTGATAGCGTCAATCGTGCAGTCAGGACTGCCATGGCGATCAGTCCTGACCAGCAGTGGCTCGTGCGAAGTAGTCGAGTGGGGTTTGATGCCTGGCAGCTCTCCAAGCAAGGAATCGTCCCAAATTCTTCTCAAGAAGGCAGTAGTGATTCAGCGACGCAGTTGGTGTTTTCATCCGATGGGAAATGGTTGGTTTCAGGGCATCAGAGCGGCATGGTGCGGTTTTGGAAGATTGATGGAAACAACCTGTTGCTGTCCAAATCAATTGAGTGGCACATACATTCAAGCCCCATTGAATCAGTCGTTATTGATCCTGATTCTGGATGGTGCTTTTGCACAAGTGCGGACCGGATTTCCTGTATCCCCATGGATTTCGATCTTCTCGTGAAAATGGCAAGAGAGCGACTGGACAACTTCGACGCTCTCACCTCGAATTCGAGATCAACTCGCGCGGGAAGATGAATGAAGAGGGGACGGGATCGGAGCTCTTTAGAGAAGTTCTGTTCCGCAGTGTAGAGACCAAACTTACCGATTTTACCTGCCGTGGTATTACCTCTCGGGCTGCTCATGGTTGTTTTTGGTGACGCGTATGGCAGTTTCTCGTACACGCTATACTGTGGGGAAATTCTTTCCAGCATTGGTGTGATGACAGGCATGTCCAGCGAAAATTCCGAACCGCTTGAATTGTTGGAACGAGCACAGTCGGGCGATGAGCAGGCTTGCCGCGAATTGTTGCTGCACGTGGCAGATCGCTTGGAGCGTTATCTTTCCGAGAAGATGCCTCAGAAGCATCAGGGAAGTTTTAGCGCCGAAGATGTGTTGCAGGAGGTGTTGTTTGCGATTCACCGAGACTTGTTTTCGTATTCTCCCCAGTCAGGCGCTTCGTTCTATTCGTGGTGTTACCGAATTGCAGATAATCGTCTGTTGGACGCAATTCGTAAATTCGAACGCAAGAAAAGGGGCGGCGACCGTAGAAAGGTGGAGGCAGACGCTGACCATTCAGGAGTCAACTTTGTCGAAGCGGTGCCTGGTAAAACGACCTCGCCAAGTGTACGTGTTGTACGAAAAGAAAAGGCTGCGGCACTTCATGAGGCATTGGAAGACTTACCCGAAAATCAGCGTGAAGCGTTGAAAATGCGGTTCCTCGAGAATCGGTCCCAGGACTCGATCGCAGGTCGTTTGGCGGTCACACAGGGGGCAGTGGAGGGCTTGTTGAAACGAGGGAAACACAAGCTCGCTGACATGCTGGCCTCGTTGTCGAGTCGCCGCCGCTGAGTCACCGCTGCTGAGTCACCGCTGCTGAGTCACCGCTGCTGAGTCACCGCTGCTGAGTCACCGC
>CAXGRW010000912.1:0-2140 GCA_964012125.1 uncultured Rhodopirellula sp. | reverse complement strand
TCTCCCTCAGCCTGGTTTCAGCAGCTTGTATCACGAGTGGGTGTGGTGGCAATGACGAAAACACAGTCGTCAGCGGTGAGCTCACACCAGAGCAGAAAGCCGATGCCGAAAATCCACCTATGCCTGGCGCTCCCGGCGAAGCTGGTGGCACCGCACCTGCAGCGCCCGCGAAGTAAGTAGACATCCTTTTCGACATCCGTTTGTCGATTTTGTTTTAGTTTTTTTTCATTATTGATGAGGATTAGTATGCGAAAGTATTCTCGCTCCGGCTTCACGCTGGTCGAGCTCCTCGTGGTCATTGCGATCATCGGAGTCTTGGTCGGCTTGTTGCTGCCAGCCGTGCAGGCTGCTCGCGAAGCAGCCCGCCGCATGAGCTGCAGTAACAACTTCAAGCAAATTGGACTTGGGATTCACAACTATCACTCCACTTACAAGCAACTGCCGACGCAGGGTGCTGGTACCGGAGAGAATATTGTTCCCGGGCATTACGCCCACAACAGTTCGGTTCGCAACAACCAGTCGCTCAGTTTTCTTGTCGGCATCTTGCCGTTCATCGAGCAGCAAGCCCTTTGGGAAGAAATTTCGAACCCAAGCCAGTTCGACCTTAACGATCCAAACACGCCATTTGTCGGGATGAACGGTGGCCCATGGCCAGCAATGGGTCCTACACCCAGCCTCTACCGAACTGGCGGCAATCCCGATTCAATCGAGAATCGTCGTTACCGTCCTTGGATGACCGAGATTCCGACTCTCCGCTGTCCAAGTGATCCGGGTCAAGGCCTTCCAGCGGGTGGACGAACGAACTATGCAGCATGCATGGGTGATTCCCACAACTGGAGCCACACCGGAGTTCCTCACTACGACTTGAACCCGCGTCCTAGCGCGTTCAAAGTGAATTACAGTCGCGCTGCAGAACGGGGTACTTTCGCTCACCGCTCGGTCACAAAGTTTAGAGATGTATTGGACGGACTTGCGAACACCGTGATGGCTGGTGAGATCGCAACCGACCTCGGTGATCGCGACATCCGAACCATCGGTGCTGATGACGATTACTACGGAATCGCTGACAATCCTTCCCTCTGCCGCGACAACGGCAAGATGGATCCAGAGTATCCAACTAAGTGGGCTCCGGGCGTTGCTGTCGGTCCTTCTTTCGCTGGTCGTGGTTACATGTGGGCAAACAGCTTCCCACTCAACTCCCAGATGAACACCATCTTGCCTCCCAACAAAGAGGTTTGCATGTGGTGGACTTGGGGTGGCGAAGGAACCATGCCGCCTAGTAGTCGTCACCAAGGTGGTGCTCACGTCCTGATGGGCGATGGTGCTGTCATCTTCATCACTGACTCGATCGAAGCTGGCGACGCTCACGCCCAGTCAGTTTACTACTGGGGTGCCCGCGCCGGGTCCAAGAGTCCCTACGGTCTGTGGGGTTCTCTGGGAACGAAAGCTAGCAAAGAAGTTGTGCAAGAACAGCTGAATCAGTAGTTCTTTCGCACAGCCGCTTGAATCGCAAAAACGGTGTTGCCCTCGGGCGACACCGTTTTTTTTTACGCACGCGATTGCACCTCTGTCGCCTTTGGACGGTTGCCAGTCATGAAGACCTTCAAATGCCCAACCATTCAGATGGCGCGGATGGCAGCTCTTGTGCGGAGTATTGCTGCGTCGAACCAGTGCAACCTCTGGTGAGCCTTGTTGTTGGGCTTATGGACATGGTTTGCCTGATCTTGTTTACCACTGCTGGCTTGCCTGAGCCAACTGATTTGTGGGTCCTGTGCTCCTGCTTGCGTTAGCGATGTGCCGATGGCAGGGTGCCCAACCCCGTTTCTGGAAGTTGTCACGAGAAGGAATCTGACGTACCGTGGGGTGCCGTGTCGGGGCCTGTTGTAAACATGCCTCGGTGATCAACGCAATTAGGAAACGGTCAACGCCATGAAGTCTGCTCTGCAGGTTGTTCGTGATCTGCTTTGGGCGGTCAACAGCCCAGCTCTATTAAAAACTACGAATGGCCACTGTTGTGATTCAACTGCGTGGAAGCTTCAAGAGCACGATGTTTGTCCGACGCATCTCGTCGACTTTATGGTCAGCAAAAATGTTCACTCATTGGGGAAGTACTTTGAAGGGTTGATTTCCTATTGGTTGC
>CAXGRW010000911.1:0-2141 GCA_964012125.1 uncultured Rhodopirellula sp. | reverse complement strand
AACCGAATTCCGAGATCCAATACATGGCAGTGAGTCCGGTTGCTGACAACAACTCTGAAATTCTGGTGGTAACCACTACTTCGGGAGAGGTGTTTGCATGGCGAGGAAGCGACTCACCAGAACCACAGCACTGGCAACATGCAGTATTGCCACGCAATCCCCCAGCTGCAGCCCGAGCACCAACAACGCGTCACCCCGAGGTCCGGGACGCTCTCAAGTCCCCCCGAGGCTGGGCGTTGGTAGTTGGCGATAAGGACGGCTCCTTGGTACGTGACCTGTTGACAACAACTGATTTGCGGATCATCAGCTTACACAACGATGAATCTGCTGTGACGCAATTGCAAAACCACTTCATGCAGGATGGCACGTACGGCCACCGCGTGACGGTGTGGCAACACGAACAAGGCAGACCTCTTCCATTCTCACACGGCATCTTTAATGCGGTCGTGGAAGCGACCGCAACCAAACATGACACAAACGAGCTCCTAGCTCTCGCTGCACCAGAGACTGGTTTTGTCTGGCGAGCACACGCCGAGTCTCCTATTTACCCAGCAGCAATCGAATCTGCAGGGGTGTGGCGACATCAATATGCCAACCCTGCCAACACTTCCGCCACGGACGATAAGTTAGTCGGAACCGCGACAGCTTTTCGTTTACTGTGGTTCGGTGGCGTAGGCCCCAACCGTATCCCCGATCGACACCTGAGAGGTCCGGCACCACTCACGGCTGGCGGAGCCACGATTGTTCAGGGCGATGGAGTCCTGATCGGGATTGACCCTGCCAATGGAACAGAACGCTGGGAATTAAAACTACCGGCCTTCGCAATGCGTTACGTGACACCATTCGATTGTGGGTACGCATGCCTGAGTCGCGATGGCAACTCGTTGTTTGTCGCGGCCAATCAGGAAATCTGGCATGTCGACTCTTACAGCGGACAGGTCATTCATCGCACACCAGTTCAGACCGAGGGATCCCGCTGGGGATATATCGCAGAATCCAACGGTAATGTCATCGCGTCGGTGATGAAAGGCTCTGCCGCCCGAACAGCAATCGACAAGGAGACCCGTTATTCCTATGTCGAATCCGACTACAACTCTGAAAGACCTCTCGTCACAAGCCGTGAATTGCACAGCCTCGAATCCGATGGCACCCAGAGGTGGTCGTTTCGCTCAAAAGGGGTGATCGTTAACGGAACGATTGCGTTGGATGCCGACCGTATCGTGTTTGTGGAATCACGCTCAGAAAAGTGTTTGCAACACGCAACGGACCGCATCCCGGCCCCCACTCTGCTCGAAGATGCCTATTTGATCTCAATCTCGCCCGAGACAGGTGAACTTCACTGGCAAGTCCCTCTGAAATGGAGTTCTTCCCGAAACATGCTATTCGCGCAGTTGGTGGATCAAAAAATAATTCTCACCACGTCAGAAAGTCGAGACGACAAAGCGCACTACATGCTCAAGGTGATCAACGCACAAGATGGGTCACCACACTGGCAGGCGGAACATGGGCATGTAAAGAACGGTCTGTTCCATGGTGAGCAAGTCCATCACCCCGTTGCGTTGAAACAGGCAGACGGCAAAGTCTGTGTTGTAGCGGAGCCTTTTCTATATGATCTCGAGACCGGAGATCGTACTGCACCGCCAAATCAATCAGCTAACTGGGCACTCAATCGTCCCGGACACAGCTGTGGCACGCTTTCGGGTGCCGGACACTGTTTGTTTTTTCGAGCGGGCAACCCCACGGTATTGAATTTGGATACCTCCATTTTCACCGCTCTCGCCCCCACTAGGGCTGGGTGTTGGATCAACATGATTCCCGCAGGCGGCCGATTATTGATACCGGAGGGCAGTTCCAGCTGTGTCTGTCATTACTCGCTCCAAACCTCGATGGCATTCGCACCAATTTCAAAGCAAGGCAAAATTCCAGCGATACCCTTTTTGGCGGATGTATTTCCTGAGGTTTCGGCCAGGCCAGCCACGCCTCTTTATGCGTGGCAGTTCGACGAAGAATCAGCGGCTGAGCAATCAGTCAAGCCTACGCTGGGCTCCGTCAACTTACAAGCGCATGAAGAGCTCGCATTCACACGCGATGGCGTAACGCTCAACGGCACTCAATGGCTCTCAAACAATCTGGAACACCCG
>CAXGRW010000910.1:0-2146 GCA_964012125.1 uncultured Rhodopirellula sp. | reverse complement strand
CTTCAGGCAATCAATGTTTGTTTCCTTTCGATCCTTTTCGTTGGGAGAACGCATGCCGAAGCACTGCCCCCTAACGTTCTCTTCATTGCAGTGGATGATCTGAATGACTGGGTCGGATGTCTTGATGGTCACTCACAGACACACACGCCGAATATTGATCGACTGGCGTCTCGCGGGATGTTATTTACGAATGCCCACTGCCAGGGAACGATGTGCAATCCATCACGAATCAGCTTGCTGTGGGGACAGAGGCCCTCGTCGACCGGGTTCTACGACAACCACTATCACGTCGCGAAGCACCCTGAGTTCGTGAAGTCACATGTCAGCCTCCCTGCACACTTCGCAGCCAGCGGATACAAGACACTAACTGCAGGGAAGGTGTTTCATGGAGGCATTAACCTCAAACAGCAGTTCCATGTCGTGGGTCCCCGTTCGGGCCAGTGGCTCAAGGGTCTTGATAAAAAAGTTCAACACAAACCGAAAGGATGGCACAGCACTTGGGACTTCGGACCGCAGGATTATGCCAAATCGCATTTCACGGATCACATTGTGGCCTCCTGGGCCACCGAGCAACTTGGCATCCAACACAGCAAACCGTTTTTCCTCGCTTTGGGTTTCTATCGCCCGCACGTACCGTTCTTTCCGCCACGCGATGTTTACGACAGTCTTGATGACGTGCAACTGCCGCCAGTGGACGACAATGACTGGAACGATATCCCCGACGCCGCTCGTGGGGTATCGATGAGCAATCTGAAGATCCCTACACATGACTGGATGCGTGAAAACGGACGCTGGCAAGAGGCGGTAAAATGTTACCTCGCCTGCGTTCGATGGACCGACGAACAACTCGGCAGAGTTCTCGATGCACTCGACAAGGGCCCGCATGAAAAGAACACCATCATTGTTCTCTTCTCTGACCACGGTTACCACCTTGGCGAGAAGCAACGCTGGTCGAAGTTCTCGCTCTGGGAACGTACAACGCATGTCCCACTGATTATCAGTGTGCCCAACGGAATCAAAGGCAAGACGAATAAGCCAGTTGAATTACTGAGTCTCTATCCAACACTCATCGATCTTTGCGAACTACCAGGGAATCCCAAGCTCGAAGGCGTCAGCCTGAAACCGTTGCTACAAGATCCCAAGGCGGATTGGAAGCACGTTGCGATCTCTACGCTTGGGCAGAACAATCATGCCGTGCGTGATGAGCGTTGGCGGTACATACGATACGCTGACGGTAGCGAAGAACTCTACGATCACCAGAACGACCCGAACGAGTGGAATAATCTGGCGGCAAGAGCACTGTCTCCTGCGAACACGAAAGCCGTCGAGCAATTAAAATTAAAACTTCCCCAAACCAACCTGCCTCAACGGAAGGGCACAAATTGACGAATTCCTCCAATCACAACGACAACAGCAACAATCGCCGAGGATTTTTGCACCAATCCGTGCTCGGTACCGCCGTCGCAGGCATGACGATTGCTTCCAATTCGCACGTGACTGCACAAACGCTCGCTGATGCTGGCGAACCTGAAATCACTCAAACCGTGGATGTACTCGTAGTCGGCGGTGGTACAGCAGGTCATGTCGCGGCCATTCAAGCCGGGCGTACCGGCGCAAAAACGCTGATCGTAGAACGCAACAGCCAACTCGGTGGTACAACCACAACCGGTGGTGTGGCATTTCCAGGGCTGTTTGATGCTTGGGGCAAGCAGGTGATCGCCGGGATTGGCTGGGAACTGGTCAAAGAAAGTGTGGAACTGGACGGTGGCACACTTCCGAACTTTGCCAAAGTCCCGCAACGTCACTGGCAAAATCAGGTTTATACCAACCAGTTCCTGTACGCAATCCTCGCCGAGCAGAAGTGTGCTGAGGCAGGAGTCGAAATTGCTTACTACGAATTCCCGCAGACCGTGACCGAAACCAACGACGGCTGGCAGGTCGACTGTGTTGGGTTCGGAACCAGACGGCGAGTCCAGTGCAAACAGATCATCGATTGCACAGGCGGTGCCGAAGTCGTCGGCATGGTGGGACTACCAAGATTACGCGAAGAGGAGCGACAACCGGGTTCGTATCTTTTCATGCTGGGAAAAGAACACGAGCCTGGACGCAATCAGATCAACAGGCTTTACGTCCATGGAGCAGACTC
>CAXGRW010000909.1:0-2153 GCA_964012125.1 uncultured Rhodopirellula sp. | reverse complement strand
GCTGATACTGACAGATTATCCTTCCTGTATCAAACCCTTCTACATGCGGGTCAGTGACGATGGTAAGACTGTTGCTGCGATGGATGTGTTGGTGCCCGGTGTCGGCGAAATCATCGGTGGAAGTCAGCGTGAAGAGAGGCTTGATGTTCTGCAGGGAAGAATGGCGGAGGCTGATCTGGATCAGAGCGAGTACGATTGGTACATCGACTTGAGGAGATTTGGAACGGTTCCCCATGCTGGTTTTGGTTTGGGGCTCGAGAGAGTGGTTCAGTATGTCAGTGGGATGGGGAATATCCGTGACGTCATCCCCTTTCCTCGAACGCCGGGCAACGCTGACTTTTAGTGGACTCTGACTTTTAGCTGCTGTTTACTGAAGCTTTCGTGTTCGCTGCGGTGGTCTCCGAGTCGCGAGTGGGCACGAAGCTAACTTCGTCATTGTTTTGTTGCGAACCATCATTGTCTTGGATGCCCGGCTGCCGGAGAGTTTTGAGAATGTTCAAAATTGAATTCGCATGAGTGCAGGACGATTCGCACCATCACCGACGGGCGCCCAACACTTGGGCAATGCCAGAACTTACTTGCTCGCCTATTGGTCTGCCAGGAAAGCCAAGGCCAAGTTAGTGCTCCGAATTGAGGATGTTGATTCGCCACGAGTAAAACCATGGGCCTCGCAGCAAGCCATTGATGATTTGCGTTGGTTGAGCTTGGATTGGGACGAAGGGCCTGATGTGGGCGGTCCTCATGCTCCCTATGTCCAAACAGAACGTGTGCAGTTGTATCGCGATGCGCTGCAAACTTTGATTCGAACGGATCGGGTTTTCCCCTGCACATGCACGCGAAAAGATATTCAGTCGGCGGGGTCAGCGCCACATTTTGATCATGAACCCGCCGTTTATCCCGGTTTTTGTGCAGGCTGGAAGCAAGGGGATGCGTTGCCGGAGGAAGGGACTTATTGCTGGCGGTTCCGGGCCGGCGACCAATCGCGTGAATTTCATGATTTGGTCCTTGGGTACCGCGAGTGCGTTCCAGCAAATGCACTCGGGGCGTTTCCTGTCACTCAGAAAAACGGAGAACCCTCCTATCAACTCGCGGTTGTCGTCGACGATGCCGCGATGGGTGTCACCGAAGTTGTGCGGGGCAATGATCTGATTGCCAGTACGTTTCGCCAGATTGAACTTTATTTGGCACTCGGTTTAACTGTTCCGCAGTTTGCACATGTTCCGTTGGTTTGTGGGACCGATGGCAGGCGACTAGCCAAGCGACATGGTGACACACGCCTTAGCTTGTATCGTGAGCGGGGTGTCTCGCCAATGAAAATCATCAGATGGGCTGCGATTTCCGCGGGGTTGATTGACGAGCACGCCGACGTTGAAAACATCGAATCCCTGATTGAGGATTTTGATTGGGGTAAACTCCCCGAACAGGATACCCGCGTCGATACAGACGCGTTTCAATGAACGGATTGCTTCACTGTGCAAATCAAGTTGGCACCGGTTTAGCTAATGTTTTCGCAGGTCCAGTTGCCGTCGATCATACGCCATGTTTTTCCTGTTGGGTTCTTATCTCCCAGCAGGTTTGGCAGTCGATGAGGTCGGATGTTGTCAAAGCTTGTGAGTTTTCCAAACCGGAGTAGTGATGCAGGCACACCAACAGCAGTGAAGCCGGGATGCCCTGTTGCCGGATAGGGGCCTCCATGGTTCATGGCTGGGCTGACTGCCACACCGGTGGGCATCTTGTCGTTCAGAAGTCGTCCCACCTTTGGGGTCAGTTCCGCTCCCAAGGCTTGGCAGGCTTCATCGTCACTGCCATTGGATGCACTGTAAATGCAGCCTGTTAAATTGCCTTCCAGATGGCGAATCGCGCTGCACAGTTCGGCAGTATCGTCGCCGATTACGATGAGGGCTGCGTTGCCGAAAGCTTCGGTTTGAAAACCTTCCGGATTTTTGAGAAAGGCTTTGGCGGTTGTCACCATCAACGTGTTGGCATAGGCACATCGGTCACTCTCTGGTTCACCACCTCCTGCGACCAAGGTAGCGCCCAACTCACATAGCTTTTGAACACTGGCTGAGAGGCTTTTTGCAACGGCTGGTGATAGCAGGGTACCAGCAGGTGTGGTGTTGAATTTTTCTGCGACGGCTTTGACAAAGGCGTCA
>CAXGRW010000908.1:0-2159 GCA_964012125.1 uncultured Rhodopirellula sp. | reverse complement strand
GCTGATCCTGTTGCTGCTGATCCTGTTGCTGCTGATCCTGTTGCTGCTGATCCTGCTGTTGCTGATCTTGCTGTTGCTGATCTTGCTGTTGCTGCTGTTGCTCAATTTCGTCGATCAGCGTTTGGGCCAATTCAATGTTCGCACGTGCATCAGTGTCATCTGCATCGATGCGGAGGGCACTGCGATATTGAGTGATTGCGGAGCGTAGAAGCTTCATGCCAGCCTTGACGTCTTGGGAGGCACTGGGGGCTTGCGAGGCACTGGGTTTGGCCGGCGTTGTGTCTGTGGGTGGTTGAGCGGCAGGAGTCGCTGCGTCGGTGGCGGGTGGGGTGAGTTTAGTTAGAGCCTGGGAGTAAAAAGCGTTCCCGAGGTTAAAGCGTGCCCGTGCTGCAACGGAATCGTTTTGCGAGCCGATCACCATCCGGAACTGATTTGCCGCCTGTTGCAGGTCACCGTTACGGTAGTGCGCAATGCCGAGGTTGTAGATCGTTTCATCACTGGGTTGGGTGATGGCGGAGTATTTCTCGATTGCCAGATTGTGGTCATTGGCCTGCAACGCCACGTCACCAGCATTTGCAAGGTCTTTTTTGGTGATTGGGGTTTCAGCCAATGCTGTGGAAGTACACAAAAAGATAAGCAGGCAAGTCATGCCGGACCGTCCCCGAAGTGGGCGTTGCGATTCGCGAACGCTGCGTCGGCATGGGATCGGTGAGTTAAAAAACTCCGCTGTCTTGCAGTCTGGCGAGGATGAGGAACCCGTCAGGCGTGCAAGGCAGTGGAGGGATGTTCGATGAATACTCATTGGCGTCAAGCGAGGGGAGAGTGTTCAGCTGCGGTGGAGTGTTCGAAGGGCAGCGGTGCTAACCCTACATCGGGTTGAATACGGAGCAACTGCGTGAAGAGGTCGAATGGATTTTGAAGGTTCTGTCGCGAAATTTTTCAACGATATTGGGGTTTTATGCTGCGGTATCGCGTACCGCTATCGATTGGCGGGTTTGTTGTCTTTCCGAGGACGGCGTGTTGAAGGGGCGGTTTAGGGTTTGGGCCGACCCATTCCATGCCAGGCATAGCAAAGCATCTAAGTGGTTTGAGGTAGCCCGATATCTGATGTTCTGCATCCTCAGTTGCGTATTTCAAGTTCCGCGGCGATTTCCATACCAGCGTATCTGCATCCGATCACAGTAGCGGAAACCAGCCTGCTCAACCCATGGTTTTAGCCATTGGGCCGCCGCGTCCATCGCTTCAATGGTGCTGCCTTGTGGCATGATCCATACACTCTCAATAGGAACTCCAAGTTGTTCCACGATTTCGACAAGTTCGTCGTAGTCATTGGGTGAGTCGACAACGAATTTGATTTGGTAGTCAATTGCTGCATTGATCAGACGCTGCATGGTTGCGATTGGCATGCGTCGTTGTTCGTGCAATTCGCTCCATTTGGGATGCTCGCTACTATCCGGCGTGCTTGACTTGAATTTTGGGCTGATTGAGAGCAGATCACATGGGGTTTCCCGGTCGATCGTCCCCGCTGTTTCAACGGTGAGATGAAAGCCCTCGCATCGCAGCAGGTTGCACAGGGCAGTGGACTCGCTCGACAGCATCGGTTCGCCACCCGTCAGCACCACGTGCTGCAATCCCGAAGCCTGCACCAGAGCGAGGATTTCATCGAATCCGGTCTGATCACCCTTGGGGTTCCACGATGCATAAGGTGTATCGCAGAACCAGCAACGTAAGTTGCAACCGCTGGTGCGGATGAAAAAACTCTCGGTGCCAGTTAGCTTTCCTTCGCCTTGGCGACTTTGAAACGTTTCAGCAATACGTAACGTCCCCCTAGTCGCCGCGGGCGACCCATGCGAGAATCCGGTATTACCAAGTGGAGTGATCAAATTGAGCGACTCAGATAATTTCCGTGACACGTTGGAAGTCTTTGAAAATCCCAGCCCGTCGCGTAACTTTACCATTGAACATCATTGCCCCGAGTTCACTTCTGTCTGCCCAAAAACGGGGCAGCCTGATTACGGGACAATTGTATTTACGTATGTTCCTGATCAAATTTGTGTCGAACTGAAAAGTTTGAAAATGTACCTTCAGCGTTTTCGCAACGAAGGGATTTTCTACGAAGCAGTGACCAACCGGATCATGGACGATTTCATTGCTGTCGT
>CAXGRW010000907.1:0-2168 GCA_964012125.1 uncultured Rhodopirellula sp. | reverse complement strand
ATCCTGCGCCACAACATGCCCCTCCTCGCTAATTGGCTTCCGCAGCTTTTCAGCATCCTGCAAAGACACTAAATTCAATTCGACGCACTTGTCAATGAATTGCGTTGACTGCTGAATCATTCGCTCGGTTGGCATGCATAAACCTTCATCGCAGTTAATCGCTAAGCTTGGACAGTTGCTTCAGAATTGAATCAACCGTTGGGCGATCAGCAATCGATTCGCCCACATAAGCAAACCGAACACGCCCCTCGCGATCAATGATATAGGTCGAAGGTTTGGCCAAGTCCGATCGAATCCCAAGTTGATCCACCGAGGATAGATTGATGTCCAGCAAAATCGGATAAGGAATCTCATCATTTGGAATCTGCCCTTTCCTGATCCTTTTCTCCAGCTCCTCGATCTTTACCGCCTCGTCCACAGACTCCGTCGGAAAGATCACAGCGAGTTGTGCATTGTACGGTTCCAGTTCCTCAAATCTCCTTGCCCAGCGAGACGTCTGTGAGGCACAATAAAAACACACGCCTCCGTACCAACCACGTGTAATGACCAGCACCAAATAATCCTCCGTCATGATGTCGGATAATTTGACTTGCTTGCCCTCAGGATCAGAAAAAACGAGTGTAGAAAAATCATCAATGGTGATCGGCTGAGATTCGGATACCTGCATGAACTGGATACCGTCATCAGGCATGCCATTGCAGCCCACCAAGCTGCTAACCATGCCGACGAAAACGCAGATGACCAGAAAGAAAGCGAAACCAAGACCAGAACGTACCGTTGCCATGCGACACCCAGAATTATATTTCTCACGCGAATGGTAGCAGAGCCAACCGGCTCTTCCCGAACGCCCCTATGATACCCGGTTCCTACCAATCACAATCGCTATCGAACAAAACGTGACAGAAACCTACCCACGCCCTCGTCGATCTAGTCCACGACAGGCAAACCTAAGCAGCCCATTGGTCTTTTGCCGCCTAAACCAGCAAAGAGCAGGACAGTCGGCGCTGACAATCGCCCTGATTGGCTGTTTTTCCCGGCATTATTAATAATCAGAGTCTTTCGGACAGAACCGCTGCTTCCGAGCCATCGATAGCAACCTGCTGTCAATCGATCTCCCTAGCTAGCTCAGCAAAAGCCCCATTAACCTCGTACCTTGTCGCCCCCACTATCTTCCCATGATTCATGTAATTGCCCAAATTGACCTCGTCCTCGACAGCCGAAAAACGTTCTTGACTGAATTCAACCAAGTTGTCCCCATGGTCAGGGCCGAAGCGGGTTGCATCGAATATGCGGCAGCGGTCGACGCCGCCAGCGATTTAGAACGGCAGCATTGCGACCCGAACCGCGTCATGATCATCGAAAAGTGGGAAACACTCCGCCATCTGCAGGACCATCTGACCGCGCCCCATATGCTTGACTATCGGGAACGCGTGGGGGCGATGATTTTGAATGCCCAGTTGAACATTCTTGACCCTGCTTGAAAGCCAAAGCACTCTCGCGAATTCTTACTCGCCAGAATCGGACTACTGGATTCAACGGCGTTTCTCATTTCGGACGCTGCGTGGCTACTGACATTGCTCTAGAGTCAACAACGCGAAAGCTGTCCCGTAAGGTTTGTGATAGCTGTACAAGGGATAATCAAACCAGGAACCATCCTGTTCTTGGCGTTTGACAATCAGATCAGCCAGATGGTGTTGATACAGACGGCGCTGATTTTCTGGAAGTTGAGAAATGCAAAGTCCGCCGTAGTACATTCCAAAGTAATAAAAGTATCCAGCCACCGCCGCATGTGACTCGTGCGGAATTGGTCGTTTGCGTCCCATGTCGAGCCAACCGTGACGAGTGATCAATCGATCCAACCACTCGCTCAACACTTCATTGGTAATTTTTTGATCACCCCACAACCGCAAGGCAACATTGCCTGCCTGCGATCGCCCCAGACTTCCACAAGGCCGATTGATAAGAGCCATCGCTCTGGATTTATCTGTGGGAATCCTCATGGTGTACATAAAACTGGAATCCGGCTTCCGCATCAATTTGGTGGCTTCCACTGCTCTCCTCACCATCCGTGCATCAGCCTCCACACCGATTTCTTTTGCTCGTGCCAAGGCAACCAGAACTGCCGCATTCACAAAACTACAAGATGGATTTATCGGCTGGCTCATCCC
>CAXGRW010000906.1:0-2171 GCA_964012125.1 uncultured Rhodopirellula sp. | reverse complement strand
TCCCTCATGCGTTATCAGCTGATTCTGATTCTTACTTGTTTCGTAGCGTTGCCTTTATTCGGAACAGCAGCAGAACGTGAGCCGTGGACAACCTCTCGTCTGATTGGCTCACCTGATCCACCCAAACCTTTCACTATTGAACGTGTTTATCCCAGCTTGCAATTCAATCAGCCGGTCGAGCTGATGGCAGTTCCTGGGACGAACAAAATGATGATTTTGGAAGTGACAGGAAAGCTTTTTGCGTTTGAGAATGATGCGTCATGCGAAAGTGCTGAGCTGGTCGTTGATTTGAATCCTTTGATTGACAAGTTCAGGCGTGCTTACGGGTTTACCTTGCATCCAGATTTTGCAACCAATCGGCAGTTGTTTGTCGCTTATGCCGGGGATCCCGTGGCTCGTCCCGATGGCACAAGGTTATCACGCTTCATCGTCAGTCGTGAGGAGCCATTGCGGATTGATGCGGCCAGCGAAGAAGTCCTGATGACATGGCCCTCAGGCGGTCACAATGGGTGCGCTATACGCTTCGATTCAAAGGGCTTACTCTACTTTTCAACAGGCGATGGGGCGAGGCCTTTTCCGCCGGATGAATACAATGTGGGTCAGAACCTTTCGGATCTGCGGTCATCGATTTGCAGGATCGATGTGGATCATCCATCCAAGGACCTCTTGTACTCGATTCCAGCAGATAACCCGTTTGTTGATGTGCCAGATGCACGCGGTGAAATCTTTGCTTATGGCTTTCGTAACCCGTGGCGGTTCACCATTGTTCCCGGTACTGACCAGATTCTTTGTGGGGATGTTGGGTGGGAATTGTGGGAACTGATTTTTGATGTCAAACGTGGTGGCAATTATGGCTGGAGCATCTTTGAGGGGCCGCAGCCGATTCGCCGCGATGTGCAACAGGGGCCAACGCCCATTGAATTACCGATTGTCGCTTATCCACACGCCTTGGGGCAATCCGTCACGGGGGGGCATGTCTATCGGGGTAAGAATCTTCCCGAGTTGAAGGATGTTTATCTGTACGGGGATTATGTCACCGGTCTGTTGTGGGGGATGCGTCATGAAGGAGACCAAGTGACGTGGAATCCGGTGCTTGCGGAAACAGGCTTGCCAATCATCACGTTCGCCGAGACACCGGACCATGAGGCCCTGGTGGTGGGTTACGACGGTGGGATCTATCAATTGGTCAGAAATCAAGCTGCAAAGTCCGTTAGCGATTTTCCAAGACAACTGAGTTCCACGGGACTCTTTGCAGATACGCAGGAGATGGTGCCTGAAGCGGGTGTTGTTCCGTATCAGATCTCAGCACAGTCATGGCAGGGCGGTGGGAGCAGCGAATTTTTGCTCGCGGTGCCGGGCCAGCAAACGATTCAGGTTGCCCGCTTGCAGCGTGGTTGGAAATATCCCGCAGGTACTGTTTTTGCCAAGACTATTTCACTCGGCCGTGTGCGGGTTGAAACGCAAGTGTTGCACTTTGATGGTATCAATTGGCAGCCGTACAGCTATTTATGGAATGATGATCAAACTGATGCAGATTTAGTGGAAGCTGCTGGTTTCGAAAAACAGGTGGGGTACGAGCTGGATGATGGGCAGTCCGTGACTACTCTTTGGAAAGTGCAAAATCGGGCCCAATGTCGGTCGTGTCATGGTAGGCAAAATGGCGGCGCCGTCGGGTTTTCTTTGGAGAACCTGAGCGACACGCAAGCGGGTGATTTCCTAGAAACGGGCGTGCTGAATCGCGCAGCACCACCGCAATGGAAGGTTGCGAGCATGGTGAGTCCACATGATCTGTCTCAGTCCCTGGATTCCCGGGCCAGATCGTATTTGGCGGCTAACTGTGCTCACTGTCATCGGCGCGGTGGTGGTGGCACTGTACCGGCTGACTTGTCGTATTCGACTGACAGAGGCCAGATGAATGTCGTGGACGCTGAGCCAAGCCAAGGAAGTTTTGGCATTGCCAACGCTAAGGTTGTGGCTTCCGGACGACCATTGAAATCAACTCTGTTCTACCGAATGGCAACAAGTGGCAGCGGGCACATGCCCAAGCTTGGGCATTGGGACAATGATCGCGCAGGCTTGCAACTGGTGTATCAGTGGATTGCTTCATTGGAGCCAACTGGCAGTGACTCTGAGGCCAGTGACTCTGAGGCCAGTGACTCTGAGGCCAGTGA
>CAXGRW010000905.1:0-2176 GCA_964012125.1 uncultured Rhodopirellula sp. | reverse complement strand
GTGAACATTTTTCGCGCACTACGGATGTATCAGCACCGGCGGAATCGCAGGAAAACAATTCTCAACAGCCCATTCATATGGCAATCAGCTACTCAGTAGATGGCTTCATTTCCCTCTACCGAAACGGCAAGGCTTACGGGGCGACCTACAAGAGAGACAATCCCATTTACTATCCTGAAAAAACGAGGGTTGGATTTGGAATTCGTATGCTACCCGTTGGTGGAAACCGAATGCTAACCGGACAGATCGAAGAGGCAAGCCTTTATGACCGCGTCCTCACTGCAGAAGAAATCAAAAGTCTGGCGATGGGACATGACTTCATCCGCAATGAAGAAACTGCAAGGATGATTCCGGAGGAAAAGCACGCCTTTCGCCAGCGACTTCGAGCGGAACGAAATCGGTTGTTAAAGAAAAACATCCAAGTACGAAAGCAGTTCGCCTACGCTGTTCAGCCCAGGCAGCCCCAGCCGACGCACCGACTCATTCGCGGCAACACGACTACACCAGCAGAGCTTGTGATGCCGGCAGGACTCGCAAGTATTCAGGGGGTCAATCCATCCTTCGAACTGCCAGCCGATGCGACTGACACAGAACGACGAAAAAAGTTGGCTGAATGGATCACAAATAAAAAAAACCCACTCTTTTCGCGAGTCATTGTGAATCGTATTTGGCAACACCATTTCGGTGCGGGAATCGTACGTACCCCTAGCGATTTTGGGTTCACCGGTGGCAAACCCTCCCACCCAGAACTACTCGATTTCCTAGCCGATCACTTGATCAACTCGGGATGGAACCTGAAGGAATTGCATCGACTCATCGTAACATCCAAAACATGGAAACAGGCTGTCATCGAAAACACCCTCGGCAACCAAATCGACGTCGGAAATCATCTACTGTGGCGTGGCAACCGTAGCCGCCTGGATGCAGAATCGATTCGCGACTCGATATTACAGATGGCCGGACAATTGAACGAATCGGGCGGAGGGCCCTCCTATCAGGACTTCCGAACATTCAATTTCAACAGCCAGTTTTACGAAGTACTTGATCGTGAGGGGGCACAGTACAATCGTCGCACGATCTATCGCATGATCATTCGTTCGGGGCGACATCGTTTGCTTGATGCATTCGATTGTCCCGATCCCTCAGCGACGGCACCAAAACGAAGCCGCACTACAACTCCATTGCAATCACTGTCATTATTGAATCACCCGTTCACTATTCGCATGTCGGGTCATTTCGCAAACCGAGTGCGGAACGAAATGGGACAGCATGCGTCTGATCAAGTGACTCGTGCAGTTCAATTGGCGTGGTTTCGATCACCAACCCTTGAGGAACGGGAAACTTTTACGACTTTCGTGAAAGAGCATGGCCTCGAAGCACTTTGCCGAGCCCTCATAAATAGCAACGAGTTTCTTTATGTCGACTGAAACCAAACTGAATCGTCGGTCGTGGCTATCGTTCGCATCCAGTGGTGTGGGCAGCCTTGCCTTGACTGATTTACTGAACCGAGAATCACATCTTCACGCTGCTGACGTTCCACCTGAAGCATCAGATCCTGCACCACACCATGCCCCGCGGGCCAAGCGGGTGATTCACATTTGCATGTTTGGTGGGCTCAGCCAGGTTGACTCCTTTGACCACAAACCGGAACTCTCAAAGTTGCATGGCAAGTCACTTGCAAGTGAAGAGAAACCGGATGTGTTTTTTGGCAAAGTTGGCTTGCTGAGAAAGAGCGATTGGAACTTCAAAAAACGTGGGCAGAGTGGACTCTGGATATCTGACCTGTTCCCACATCTGGGTGAGGTAGCCGACGAGTTGACCGTGGTCAACTCAATGTACGCCGAAACTTCCAATCACACCCCGGCCACATTTCAGGAAAACACCGGCTTTCGACTCAATGGCTTTCCTACTTTTGGTGCGTGGATGTCCTATGGCATGGGAAGCGAGACAGACGAACTGCCGTCCTACCTCGTAATTCCCGATACAAGAGGTCTCCCGGCAGGCGGATCCATCAACTGGAGCAACGGGTTTCTGCCTGCTCGACATCAGGGTGTGATCATGCGTAGCAAAGGCAAACCTGTCGACGACCTGTTTCCACCCAAAAGCATCTCTGCTGATCTCGACGTTGACACACGCCGCTTGCTGAATGAACTCAATCGCAGGCATTTCAGCACTC
>CAXGRW010000904.1:0-2184 GCA_964012125.1 uncultured Rhodopirellula sp. | reverse complement strand
GTGTTCAGTGACGGTGTTCAGTGACGGTGTTCAGTGACGGTGTTCAGTGACGGTGCTGAGACCCAGTTCTCAGTGACAGTTCTGCAATGGTTGAGTCTTCTCATGCCGAGCGGCACAAGAAGACGGAACTCGACTGCTTGGTTGCCTTATCGCATCAGGATGGTGAATGCATCGAGATACTTCTGCACGCTCTCGGCATCTGTTTCGCTCCACCCTGCTGTTTTATGACGAAGCACAGCCAGCTTGAGTGCTTCAAAGGCGTCGGCGACATCATCGGGAAGCTCAGGCAATCCAGCGAAGGGTTGCACGGTGGGTTCGTCGGTCTGATCCTGAGCAACATTGGCCGCATTTGCGGCGACGGTATCACCACCTCCAATAGCACTCAGTTCCTCTTCTTCGCCGAAGTCAGGTGATTCGTGCAACGGCCCGGAAGCAACACCGGAGTCGTCACCGTACTCTTTGGTTCGTCCGCCACCTTGAGCAGGTAGGACGACATCCTCGTCGGTATCGACTTCTACGATCTCACTGCTGGTAGGACGTTTTGATTCTACGGCACCTTCGGCTTCCCAGCGTTTGTTACGCATCTGGGAGACACTCCACGACTCGCCGGCAGCACCTTCGAGCCACATGGGGGCGTCATCCCAGTCCAGTGCGGCCAGGAAGTGACTCCAGTACAGCCCCGAGTAGGTTTCGTAAGATGATGCAAAGCGATCATGCACGCGTCGCAGGCGACCTACATGAGGCGCAGTGACGCCGCCTACCCGTCGGACCCACGCTTCGTCAGAGAATTGGTGGGAATCGACGCCTGATTCGACCAATGCTTCTCGCCATTGACTGATGATCCGGCCTTTTTCCCAGTTCGTCGTGCTGATCAGGCTGTTCCAAAGCCCGACGAAAGGTTGGGCCAGTTCAGCAAGGTGACCTTCATCTTCCTCGCTGTTTTCTGATCCCGTGTCGGAGTCGGACTTGTTCCAGGCATCCTCAGCGGCATTGGCTTCAGCGACGTCCTCAGGATGGGCCAGATTCTCGGATGTAGAGCTCTCGGGCTTTGATCCAGTGTCTGTCTCGCCGGCTTCGTCTGTCTCGCCGGCTTCGGGGGCGTCGTCTGCTTCTGTTTCGCTGTCGGTCGGAAAAGGAGTTTCGTAGCTTTCGTCAGGGGTCATGTGCGTCCGTCGCGGAATAAGGGCGTCGATCAAGTAGACACGTACGCTACCCAAACCAGCCCGCATAGGTGAAGTCACGGATCAGTTTTTGCGTGCAGTTACGCAAATAACGGGTTGGATCGATCCAGCTGGGGCATCTTTGGCGTGTGGATAACCTGTTCGGTTTGTGGATGCTGGCGGACTGAACGCTGCCAATTTGAAAATATCCGGTCAGCGTGGTACGACATTGAGCGATACGTACCTGCGGGCAGTGAACGTTTAGCTTGCTGTCCTCCCCCCCTCGAAACACTAAATGTTGTTGGAATCACGATGATCTTCTCTTTAAAACCGTCGCTGCGGCCGAGAATGCGACTCTCACAGATTGATCGATTTTCAAACCACGTGCCCGTGAAAATCGGCTCCATCTTGATCCTTCTTTCAGGCATTTCACTGTCTGGATGTGATTCGAAGCCTGTGACCGCGCCGGCGGATTCCAGTAACGCCCAGGGCGAATTGGATGAGCCAGTGTCTGAGATTGACATTACAGAAGAACTGCCTGTTGCCACTGATCAGGATTCCGCGATGAACGATACCGATGGAAAATTGTTGCGGCACGCAGTGTTCTTTTCGTTCAACGAAGATTCAACAGAAGAAAATGTTGCGGGTGTCACAGCAGCGTTCGCTGCCTTGCCGAGCAAAATTGATTCGATCGTTGATTTTCAGTGGGGCACAAACAACAGTCCTGAGGGTCTCGATGACGGATTCACTCATGGATTTCTGCTGACTTTCAAAGATGAAGCAGGCAGAGAGGTTTATCTTCCCCATCCTGCTCACACAGGTGAGTTTGCAGACACTCTCAGGCCACACATGAAAGATGTGTTCGTGATCGATTATTGGGGCAAGCCTCATCAAGACGAAATCAAGAGAGAGCTCAAGCACGCTGTGTTCTTCAAGTTCAACGACGACGCTGACCCAGGTGACGTGAAGAAGGTCGAGCAAGCGTTTGCCGCGTTGCCGGAGAAAATTGATTCAATCAAGGCTT
>CAXGRW010000903.1:0-2192 GCA_964012125.1 uncultured Rhodopirellula sp. | reverse complement strand
ACGTGCCCGTTATTTTGCTGGATGCACTCAAATGGCGAAAGCAGGGGTGAATTTACTTGCCAAACGCCCCTTGGCTGAAACACCACAATTCTGCGATAATCTCATGCTTGGGCAATGAGCCCGTCCCCTCCAACCGTATTTTGACGGCATGATCGGCCCGGTAGAACGGTGCCTGATGGCGATCATGCCACCTGCATTTGAAATCCCGCATCAGCATGTTTGCTGGTATCTGAACCATGCTGCGTGCTTGGTTAGAGAAAGAAGCTTTGCCCACAAGGGTGCGCGTTCTTTTTGTCGGGTTAAACGCCATTACATTTAAAGAAAGACAATACTGATGTTGAAAAATTTTTCACCGGCGGCGCTCGGGATTAACGGTCGCCAAAGCGAGTTGATCGAGTTGGCACTGACCTACGGGTTTACGGGCATGGATGTGGACATGCACGAGATGCTGCGACGTGCCCAACGCACAAACGTTGAAGATGCGGCCAAGTATCTCGAAGCAGCCAAAATCGAAGTAGGTGGTTTCGAGCTGGGCATCGATTTGGATGCTGATGAGGACGCTTTCACGAGTCAACTCGGCGGTCTGCACCCCATCGCCGACATGGCAAAGCAACTTGGCGCAACACGCGGGTATATTCGTGTGCCAGCTGCTACCAATCGATTGCCCTACCACGAGTATTTTGATGTGCAGGGAACTCGTCTTGCACAGATTGCTCAGGTACTCGAGCCACGTGGAATCAAACTTGGAATCGGTTTTGCGGCTGGGAAAGAACTCGAAGAAGACAAGGAGTTCGCTTTCATCCGAAACGTCGAAGGCTACGTTGCGCTTGTAAACTCTGTTGCAGGTGAAAACGTCGGGATGTTGCTTGACACCTGGGACTGGGTGGTTGGTGACGGTGCCATGGATCAACTCAGTGAAGTTCCTGTAGAAAAGATCGTCGCAGTCCGATTGGGATCAGTACACGCTGATGCGGAATCAGGCAAAGAAACCTCGAGTGATCGAGTGCTTCCTGAGCAAGAGGGCGGTTTGAATCACGTCAACGTGATCAAGCATCTTGATTCGATCGGATTCGATGGCCCTGTAAGCCCTAGTGCTTCAAATCAGAGCTACAAAGGTCAAACTCGAGAAAGCATCGTTCAACGTGCTCAAGAGGCCGTTGATGGTATCTCGAAGGAAGCCGGCCTTACCGTGGCGAAATTGCCGATGGAAACAATCGAAGACATTCCTTACGAACCAAATCCGATCAGCTAGTCAGGTTGAGGCGATTGACCTAACGAGCAATCACCGTCGTGATTGGCTGATGACGTTGGCGAACAGTCGTGCGTGACAGATGGAAACCGAGTGCGACGAAGGGGAGTTCCCCTTCGTCGCTTTTTTTATGGACAGGTCTGCGGGAAGCAATAGTTCCAAAGTGGGGTCAAAACCACACCACTGTTGACTATTGGTTTTTTGGTTTTTCCGACCGATTGATCCACGAATGGCTAGTGGCACGGTAGACAGAGTTTGTTCCTATCTGATCACTCAACTGGTCGACAACCTTATCAACCGCTTTCTGTGATTGATCGTCAGTTTCTGATTGGAATAAATCGAGTTGTTTTGTCCCCTCGTTGGTTAAGTTCCCCACGCTTACGCCAAGCAATCGGATGGGCTGTGGGTGCTTTTGCTTAAGTTCGTTCAATAGAACCATCGCGGTTCGAAATACTGGGTCCGTTGCTTCCGTTGGTTGGCTGAAGGACCGAGTTTGGGCAAATGTTCTGAAATCATCGCAGCGATATTTAACCGTAACTGACCGTGCGAAACGGCCATTTCGTCTCAGGCGGCGAGTTACCTGTTCGCTGAGGTGGCTGATCACAGCACGCATCATGTCTTGATCATCCATGTCATCACTAAATGTCCGCTCATGACTGATTTGTTTAGCGGTTCGATCAGGAACCACTTTTCTAGGATCAATGCCGTTGGCAAGCTTCCACAAATGGTCGCCCCAGTTGCCAAACTTGTCGGTCATGGCGGATCGGTCATACCTGCGGATGTCGCCAATGGTTTTTAGCTGCAGGGACGCGAGTTTCTGATTTCCTACGCGCCCAACTCCCCATAGACGTGAAACGGGAAGTGGATCGAGAAATGATTCAATCTGATCTGCGGTGACTTGCGTGAAGCCGTCCGGTTTGTGAATGTCGCTGGCAATCTTTGC
>CAXGRW010000902.1:0-2195 GCA_964012125.1 uncultured Rhodopirellula sp. | reverse complement strand
GATCAGTGACACAAACGATCAGTGACACAAACGATCAGTGACTCAAATGATCAAGCAACGTATCTGCTCTCATGACGGGATGACTGATCGGTTCTAGCTTCGACCGGATCATTACTTTCCAGCGGATGCAACTCATACTGAAGTGTTTCGACCGTCTTCGTGACCGCGCCCCGGTGTGTCCGCACCAATTGCTGAGCCGCCCTGCCTAGAGATATTGCGAAGGAGGGTTCGAGAACACAACGATCAACAAAGCTGATCATTTCCTCACCGTCCTGCAACCGTTTCGCCGCATGGGCCTTAATCAAACGGGTGGCAATTTCTTTGAAATTTCGGGTATTGGGCCCAAACGATACAGCGCAACCATACCCTGCCGGTTCCAACATATTTTGTCCGCCCCTGTCACCAAAACTTCCACCCACGGTGGCGATATCAGCGACACCCCACCAATGCCTAAGCTCCCCAATGGTGTCAATCAGAATGACCTCACTGGACCGCCAGTTTCCCGAATCTGGCTGTTGTGCTTCCGATCGTTGTGCTTCCGATCGTCTGCGTAAATCCAAACCTGCTCCGGTCACGAGTTCAGCTACCCGGTCAAACCTTTCTTTGTGTCGCGGCACCAATGCAAGCCTGAGTTGTGGATGTCGGGACCTCAATTCCAGAAATGCAGCGATCGCCATCTGCTCTTCACCCTCCTGCGTGCTACCGACCACCCATACTTGATGCGATGCTTCGACTCCGGCCCAAACCTTTCTCTGGATTACTTCTGGTACTTCCCGATCTTCCGGGGCATCATCAAACTTAAGTGAGCCGGTCACTTCAAGGCGTTCCGGATCTGTGCCGCAGGCTGCAAAATTGCTGCGTGAGGTCTCATCCTGACACGCCACCCAGTGCAGACGCCGAAAGATTGGCTGTGTTAATCTTCGAAATTTTTGATATCCCGCGCAACTCCGTTCGCTCAAACGCCCATTAACGATAACAGCGGGACATCCTTGATTGGCAGCGATCCGAATGAGGTTGGGCCACAGTTCCAATTCAGCCAACACAAGTTGCACGGGATCGAGGGCACGCAATGTACGTCGCACGGCCCAGGTGAAGTCGAGAGGACAGAAAAAGACACGCTGGCTTCCAAAATGCTGAACTGCCAGATCATAACCAGTGTCGGTGGAGGTACTGACAACAATCGGCAAGGTCGTTGCGCGTTCGAGTTCGCTGATCAAACGTGGAAGTAAATTTACTTCACCCACGCTCACGGCATGAACCCACACGCACCGCCTTCCACCAGTGATGGTCTTAGCGTCCGCGCTGGACAATCCCCATAATTTCTGACGCACACCTCTCCGATACCGTCCGTGGCGAACCATCCGATACAGGATGACTGGCGAGAGCAGCATGAGTGCGGTCGTATAGAGCAAGTTTGCCAACATCGGATTCCTTTCCGTCGCTCACCTCGATCACGATCTCTCGTTAGTTCTTCAATCGCATAAAACAACAGGCTTTGTATTTCTTTCCACTTCCACAGGGGCAGGGATCATTGCGTCCTACGCGTGGCGCCTTGTTGCGAATCGGTTCCGCCTTGGCCTGCTCCGTCTGATTGCTCGCTTCGGCAGCCTGTTGTCCTGCGGTATTAGAATCAGCAGCACCGTCCCCGACAGAGGCGGCGGCAGCATCATCATGCCTTGCTTGCCCCTCGACCCAAGTGCTGCGAATGAAATCCTCATTGAGCGAGGACTCCATCCGGAAGATCAAGTCCGTTACACGTTCCCCGATCGATTCCCACATCGACTCAAACAGACGCATACCCTCACGTTTGTACTCAACCTTGGGATCCATCTGTGCGTACCCCTTCAGACCAACACTGCTCCGAAGATGGTCCATGGTCAGGAGGTGATTTTTCCAGGCATCGTCGACGATCTGAAGCAGCACTTGGCGTTCCATTCGCCTCATTTCCGGATGGAAGCGATCATCAACAGCCCCACCGACTGTCAGAGCCAATTCCCCACGGTTCATTCGGGACAGATCTTCTTTGGCGATATGATAATCCAGCTCACCAGCCAACCACTGCGTGAGTGCGTCGAGGCTTCCATTGCCTCCACTGGCCACTGCGGCGGTGGTCTCTTCATTAGCTGCACCAAACAAGTCACTGACTTTGCTTTCAGCAGTTTGGGATTGCCGCTCGGCATCTCCACCGGTCCGAC
>CAXGRW010000901.1:0-2200 GCA_964012125.1 uncultured Rhodopirellula sp. | reverse complement strand
TTTGGGAAGTTCGAAGCGGGCAACACATTTACCGCTGCTGTCCACAACTGTAGGCCCCTGAAAAACTTCCTTACCGTCAACTCGTGCAATCACAGTGACCGTCGCACCTTTTGGAATACCGCCCTCGGCTCGTTCCACCGAAAGCATCGCGGCGACCTCATCACCAACCCCATACCCATCACGCAGAAAAGTGATTTGAGATTTCAACCGGGGAGCACGGTAAGCACGCACATCAAACTTGCGTTCAGCCGGAGTGTAACCATGGCTAGGGTAGGTCACATTGACGGTAAATTCTCCGCCTGCCTGTTCATCAGGAACCTTCCATTGCAGTCCAAAAACACTGTCCTGCGAAGTTACCCAGCCAGAGGCCACCGAATCGCCTTTGGGGCCCTTGATGTTGAATGCCGCCTGCAGGTTGATATTCGTTGGCAACGGCTTTCGGCTTTTATGATGCAGCACCACACCACGCACGTACATCGTTTCGCCGGGCCGGTAAATCGGCTTATCAGTACGAAGGTAGGTCATGTAGCGATCGGCCCCACCAAGCACACTCGATGTCACTGTGAAAGGAGTGCGAGGCTCAGTCGCGTACAAAGTTGCGATGACGAGGATGGCTGCCAGACTGCAGCCCAAAACGGAGAGGCTTCGATTCATGATTTTCGCCTAATGGCCAATGAGGGTTGTCGGAGCATACAGCGGTATTCTCGCAGTCTATACGACCCCACGACCGCTTCCTTAGGCTCCATTTGAAAAATTAACTTTCTTGACAAACAAGTTTGCTATCCAATTTGAAAATTTGGTCGGATATTGACCTGCAAAACTCGCATGACTACCAACACTATCTACGATACAGTGGGTACCAATCCTGCACCAAGAGGCAGCTGCCCCTACAAGCACTGACGAAAGATGCACGAAATCAAGCGTACAACGTCCGGCCGGCTTACGATCACAGTATGCGACACACCGCAGAAAACAGCAAAGAACAAGACCTTCGACATGCCCCCCAAAATTAGAAAAATTACACTGACTCTCCACATCGCTGTTTTCCTGTGCCTTAGCATGAATTCGAGTAATGCTGCAGAACGCCCAAACATTCTGTTTTTCTTTGCTGATGATTGGGGTCGCTATGCAAGTATTTACTCGAATCCGGAAACACCATCGCTCAATGACGTCATCAAGACCCCCAACATCGATCGGATTGCAAAGGAAGGCGTTTTATTTCGAAATGCTTTCGTCCCCGTTGCATCGTGCGGACCATGCCGGGCATCTCTGGCCACCGGCCGCTACTTCTGGAACTGCGGAAGCGGTGCGTTCCTCAACGGCAAGGCTAGCAATTGGAAAGGCCGCAAAAATCCGTTCACCACGCTGCCGAAGTTCGTCGACCTACTGGCCGAGGACGGCTACTACGTTCGCAAGAGCTTGAAGACATTCGCATTTTCACCGAGCCCGCAGGGTGCACAAGCTCGCAAGGTGCCAAAAATTGAATACCAAAGGTACGGGCTCTACGTCGGCACTGCATCGAATAACACAGAAACACGCCAGCGCCGCGAACAGGTACTAGCGCACCCTCGCACGGAGATGCAGCGAGTTTTGGCAGGACAGCCAAAGAACCAGCCATTCTTTTTTGTTTATGGGTCTATCAATGCGCATCGCCCCTATGTGGCTGACTCTGGCAAAGACCTTTGGAACATCGATCCTGACCAGCTCAAAGGTTTGATCCCAAAGTTCCTTCCCGATGTCGACGACATCCGCCGCGACTTCTCAGACTACCTCGGTGAAATCGAGGCATTGGATGCCATGCTCGGCGTGATGCTGACTGAGCTTGAAGCCAGCGGGCAACTCGACAACACGATCATCGTCCTCTCGGGGGATCATGGTATACCGGGTGTTCCTCGGGGAAAAACAAATTGCTACGACCTCGCGATTCGAGCCCCATTGATGATCCGTTACCCCAAGCTGATCGCACCGCAGCGTGCGGTTGATGACTTCGTCAGTGTGATGGACATCGGCCCCACCCTGCTGGATCTGGCAGATGTTGACGTGCCCGAGAGCATGGATGGTCAAAGCTTCAAGAAACAGTTGACCGACCACCGAAGTGGCTGGATTGACCAAGATCGCAATGAGATCATTGTGGGACGTGAATTACATTTCCCCACCGCGCGTGAAGGCAACCTGCCGTACCCGATGCGTGCCATACGCA
>CAXGRW010000900.1:0-2201 GCA_964012125.1 uncultured Rhodopirellula sp. | reverse complement strand
GATGAGTCCTCGGGTCATCCGGTGCAACCCGTATGGCTTCCTGCAGATCTTCCTCAGCCGCGGAAAGGTCACTTGCACGCAAGTGCCAATCAAATGCCGTCAACCAATCCTCAACGCCCTGAGCACCATTGAGTTTTCCAATGGCTCGGGCAACTCTGGCTGCGTCCGCAAAATCTCCTTGCGAGGCATGCACCGATGCCATGGTCTGCAACGCAACTTCGTCTTCGGGTGACTCGATCAATACCCGCTGAGCCATCGTGAAAGCTTGGTCAGGCTTTCCCTGCTGCAACAACGCCCAAGCCTGACTTCCGGAGGCAACTTGTGAACCCTGACTCGCGCCTCCCTCATTTGCCTCCGCAGCACCCTTAGCGCCGCCAGCCTTTTGTTGCGAAGTTGCCTGTGCCCCCTGCTTGGAATCACAGCCAATCGATCCCAAAACAAAAAAAGAAAGGATCAGTACCCAGCAGCAATATGCTCTCATCCCTCGCACATCACCTTGCTGATTCCTGAGGGTGACTGATGCGTTAGAACTCATATTGAAACTCAATTCACTGACTGGCCGGTCTAGCCAGGCTATTGCTGACCGCAAACTTCCGCGAGGCCATGCGGTAAGAGATCATCCCACACCCATCTCGATCATCCCAGAGCAAATCGAACTGTAGCGATCAGGTTCTGGCGAGCAGGCATTCAACCGCGTCAAGCCACATAACTTTTACCATGCCTTTGACACCCTGCTATTCGCAACAGATTCAGAAGTTTGCTCCTAGCTCACATTCTAACATCCAGACGCAAACTGCGGCGATCTTTTCCGATTCACAGGAATCTCAAATCTGATGTGGGATTCCGGCAGGGATCACAAACTCAAGAACCGTTTAGGCTGGCTGGTGCCTCGACCTGAACGTGATTTCAGACTTTCTGTCGGGCGACTCTCGAATCATTCCCTCTCCAAACGACTCGCTTGATCCTCACGAGAAGGCGTGAGCGACTCGAAATGATTTCGGGCACCAGCAATCGGGCGAGCTTCCTATGAAAACAGAAGCACTGCACCCCTCTCGCACTATTGGTCAGCAGGCCGCAACCTGGCCTGAACCACCAAATCGATGTAGCCACCATCGATCAACACCTAAGTCAGGGTAGCGCACCAAGCGAAAAAAAGGCTCTTGGATTCTTATCGTTCGAGCACAGATGAGCAGGCGGAAATCACCGATTTCGCGCCATGACAGGAAACAGCCCGGTAGTGATCAGATCACGTGGCGTGGGAACGGGAGTACCGCGATAATGCATTCGTCGTACCGTGTTACCGTAAAAGTGAAAGGGTCGATAAGGACGACGAACTATAGGTGTTTTCTCTAATTCCTGACGGTAATCACCTGTTGCAACGATTACGGGTGACCAACCGGGTTCAGCAGCTTTCACCTCGCCAAGAGTCACGCAACTGGCAAGCAAAGCGCATCCTATTAAAAGCAGATTCTTCATATGTCGATATTTCCTTTCTACAAGTCACTGATATAAAAAGCGTGTTCCGCAACAGTGATCAACCGTGTGAATCCACATCTGGTTGACCTGACAACAGTCGCACGGTCAAAAGCAGCATCCATGAACAAATCAAAACAAAAGCTTGTCGGACTTGGCATTCTGCTGCTCATGCTCGCAGGCTACACGCTGTTGCCGCCCGAACTGCAACAGCTAATCCAGCTCCAGCCGGACGCCGCCACCACTTCTCAAAATAGTTCGGATGGCCAACGCCTCAACGGACAAGAGGGAAAATCACAGCAACTTGATACCAATTCAAAACAGCAGGGGGCCGCAAAATCCGCTCAAACGGAACCGACTGTCAGAAACCCTACAAACGCGGACATTGAAAACACAGCGGGTAGCCGTGCGTCCAAAGAATTCGGACAGAACACACCCGCGATGGATGATGACTCACGTCAGAAAATAGGCAGCTCCCAAAGATCACCAACGGCCGCGTCAAAAAACTCTTCCAGCAGTGACCAGCCCAGAGGGCCGCCCAGCAACCAAGGCCAGCGAAGTCAAAGCTCCGATGACAACCGGCAAAGCCCGGATCAAACCGGAACGCTGGTTCATGGTTTGCTACAGGAAATTTCAAAAGACCAATACTTGTCACCCGCTGGTTTGATTTACGGCCCCGGTAGTGCCGAAGGCCATCGTCTGGATCACTTACGCCGACACGTCCAAAA
>CAXGRW010000899.1:0-2202 GCA_964012125.1 uncultured Rhodopirellula sp. | reverse complement strand
CTCCCAAACCGGTCAGCGAACACTGGGCCTTCCAACCAATCACGCGTCCATCAATCCCCTCGTTTATTGCAACAAAGAACTCAGTTGCCCCAGCCTCCTTCACGCACGCCTCTGCATGGGTGCGAAATCCGATCGATGCTTTCATTGCAGCCAAGCAAGCTGAAGCTGGCCTGATCCCTAATCCACCAGCAGCCCCAGCAACCTTGCAACGTCGATTTTCATTGACTCTGCACGGGCTCCCTCCCGATCCCGACGGCCCAACAGAATCCAGCGACATCCAACACCTTCTGTCCACTCCTGCCTACGGGCAGCACTTTGCCAGACATTGGCTGGACATTGCACGCTGGGCCGAAAGTAATGGACACCAGCACAACCGAGACCGCCAACATGCATGGCGTTACCGGGACTGGGTGATCACGGCGTTTGCAAGCGGCATGCCCTTTGACCAATTTCTTCGTGAACAGATCGCGGGTGACGAACTCCCCGACTCGACTCCATCCCAGCTGGTTGCCACGGGATTTCTAGCTGCCGCACGATACAGCGGCAATGAACTGGACAAGCAGATACAGCGCAACGATATCCTGCTCGACATCACAAATACGACTGCCTCTGCTTTCTTGGGCCTTACTTTCGAGTGCGCGCAGTGCCACTCGCACAAATTCGATCCGATCTCCATTCGAGACTATTACCGATTCCAAGCTTTCTTTGTTTCTGGACAACCTCAGAACCTGTTGATGGAAAATGACGAAACATCAACGCAAATTGCTCAGCAACGCTGGAATCTATTCAAAAACGTCGAGCAACGATTGCTAACAGTGCGTCGCAAACAAGGCTACCCTGAGCCCATCCTGGTGACACCTACCAATGTGATTGCCCAAATGCGTTCTGCTGAAAAGAACACATTCAAACGTCTGAATGCGAAACTTTCCAAACTTGAACAAACATGGAGTTTCTATTCCCCATCAACCGCATCCCAACGCTTAACCGTTGCTCCACACGAAATGCGATGGCAATTACCCCATGATCCTGCGCTGTTGGCCAAGCTTCGAGCAGCCATTTTGATTCGAGGTGATCTTCGATCGCGTGGCCCCGAGGTCAGCGCGGGATGGCCACTGATATTTGGCGATCCGCCAACCGCAAATCAAACACGGCAGGACTTAGCGAACTGGCTTACTGATGCTCAAAATCCTTTGACAGCACGAGTCTGGGTCAACCGGATCTGGCAATGGCATTTTGGACGCGGACTGGTCGAAACCAGCAATGACTTTGGCACACAGGGGCAACCACCATCACACCCCAAATTACTTGATTTCCTCGCCTCCGAATTGATCGAACATGCTTGGGACACCCAACACATCCAGAAGCTGATCCTTACATCATCCACTTATCATTTATCAAATCAGGAATCTGAAAAGAACTCTAATATCGATCCGGAGAACCGCCTGTATTGGCGATGGACTCCGCACCGTCTGCAAGCTGAGGCAATTCGCGACTCAATACTGAAAGTCAGCGGACAGCTAGATCATCGCGATCGTGGCCCGAGCGATTCGCATGATTCACAACGAAGAAGCATTTACTTGACCCAGAAACGGGATAATTTACCCGAGCAACAGGTGCTGTTTGACAGCGCAAACGGCATCATCACATGCGCCCGCCGCCGCACATCGACAACCGCCTTGCAGCCCCTGTGGCTCCTGAACAGCAAATTTGCACAGACGGCAGCACAGAAGTTTGCCGAGCGCGCGGGCAATGTTGAAACAGCCATCCAGATCGCATTGCACCGCAAGGCAAGCCCGGATGAACTACAACTGCTAGGGCAGTTGGCGGAGGCACATGGGCTCAGCAGCGCATGCCTTGCTATTTTGAACTCCAGTGAGTTTCTCTACATTCCATGAGCATTCGACCTACCCTGATGAACCGGCGATCATTCGCCACCGCTACTGGACTTGGCGCAGGTTCCATTGCCTTGCGTTCACTGCTTGCTGACGACATTGAGCAAACTGGACGAGCCTTGGAACCCCACCATCCTCCCACTGCTCGCAGTGTGATATTTCTTTTCATGTCAGGTGGCCCAAGTCAGGTTGACACATTTGACCCTAAGCCTGAATTAACCAAACTTGCGGGGCAAGATGTCCCTGAGTCCTTGGCAAAAAATGTTCCGCGAATCAAACGTGCAGGTCTCTCAAACCTTCTCGGCTCACC
>CAXGRW010000898.1:0-2203 GCA_964012125.1 uncultured Rhodopirellula sp. | reverse complement strand
AATTCACCGCCAAGACGGGTATCAAAGTCAACCTGATCTCAGCAAGTTCAGATGCATTGATCGAACGACTACAGCGTGAAGGCAAACGCAGCCCGGCCGACGTCTTCGTCACCGTTGATGCTGGTCGCCTTTTCCAAGCTGAACAAAAAAACATTTTCCAGCCAATCAGTTCAGCTGTGCTAAACAAACAAATCCCTGCAAACCTGCGACATCCGGATGGTCTCTGGTTCGGCTTGACCAAGCGTGCTCGAATTATCCTGCGTTCCAAGGACCGAACCAAGAAGGGCGATATCAAAAACTATGAAGACCTTGCTGACCCAAAATGGAAAGGCAAAGTACTGATCAGAAGCTCAACCAATGTGTACAACCAGTCGTTGGTTGGATCAATCATCGAAGCGCAGGGAAAGGATGGTGCCGAAGCCTGGTGCAAAGGTGTCGTAGCGAATATGGCTCGACCACCTCAGGGCGGTGACCGCGATCAGATCAAAGGCGTCGCCGCTGGTGAGGCCGATGTCGCTGTTGCCAATTCCTATTACTTCGCACGCATGCTTGGGGGAACCCCTGAAGAGCGTGAAGCAGCAGCAAAAGTGGAAGTTGTCTTTCCAAATCAGGACAACAGAGGCACCCACGTGAATCTGTCAGGAGTTGGCGTCGTCAAGGCGGCCCCCAATAAAGCTAACGCCATCAAATTCATCGAATTTCTGGCTGGCGATCGGGCACAGGAGGTGTTCGCCAAAGGCAACAACGAATATCCCGTTGCTCCCAGCGCCCAAACAATTCCAGTCCTGAAAGACTTTGGTGAGTTCAAAGAAGACCAAGTCAACGCGGCTAAGTTCGGAAATAACAACACCGAAGCGATCCGTATGATGGATCGTGCTGGCTGGCGTTAACAGGAGCAGGTTTGTTGTCAAACACCCAGCAATCATGGCGATCAACATGCACAGTTTCAATGTGTGTGTTGATCGCTTGCCTGGTGGCTGTCCCACTGCTGCAAATCATTTCCAGCATAGGACAGTCATCTGATGGTACGTGGCAACATCTTCAGGAAACCGTACTACCTGGCTATCTTTGGAACACGCTCTTACTGGCATTGGGTGTGGGTTTGCTGACGACCATCCTCGGTGTCGGCACAGGTTGGCTGGTATCCAATTGTCGATTCCCAGGCTCGGGTGTACTGGAATGGGCACTTTTGCTTCCACTTGCCATCCCCAGCTATTTATTGGCCTACGCGAGCACCGACGTGCTTCAATTCAGTGGACCAGTTCAAACTTTTCTACGTGATACTTTTGATTGGTCCCGGGCTGATTATTGGTTTCCGAATGCCAGAAGCCTGTCCGGTGCAATTGCGATTCTAAGTCTCAACCTGTACCCCTACATCTATCTGGCAAGTCGAACAGCCTTCCTTGAACAGTCAGCATGTATGCGCGAAATGAGCCGCACGCTTGGCCTTGGGGCGTGGAAAAGCTTCTTCCGAGTATCGCTCCCCATGGCCAGGCCTTCCATTTTCATTGGCCTGTCACTTGTAATCATGGAAACACTCTCGGAATTTGGTGCGGTGGACTACTGTGCCGTCGACACATTAGCAACGGGAATCTACCGGACGTGGACCAGCCGTGGCAGCTTGATCGCCGCCTCACAATTGTCACTATGCCTGCTGGGTGCTGTTGCATTTCTGATTGCATTTGAATCTATTTCACGGGCAACCCTTCGTTTTCACTCATCTGACGAAAGCAACCGCGTGGCAGCACGCATGCCACTTTCGTTTTTCAAGGCACTTGCAGCCTCTCTCTTCTGCTGGCTCCCGATCCTGATGGGGTTCCTGCTTCCCACCTTACTTTTCGCTCACAAAACTTGGTTCAACGGTGACAAACGTGCCTTCGAAATGCTTGCAGACCTCGGCACCCACAGCTTGATCCTTGCAACGATTGCCGCCGCCTTGGCTGTCGGCTTGGGAGTGCATGTCGCGAATGCCCGCCGGACTCACCCAACTGCGTTTGTCCGCATATCCACAAGAATCTCAAGTTTGGGTTACGCCATTCCTGGCGGGGTGATCGCGATGGGTGTTCTGGGTGCGATCCTGCACATTGAGAATGGGCTTAACGACGTTTTTGACTTCCTGTTTTCATGGTCCCCTGGTTTTTTCTTCAGTGGATCAATCTTGGCCTTGCTGTTTGCCTACCAGACTCGTTTCCTCGCTGTTTCA
>CAXGRW010000897.1:0-2205 GCA_964012125.1 uncultured Rhodopirellula sp. | reverse complement strand
GGTGAATTCTAAACCAGGTACATGTACCTGGTGATAGTTACCAACTACCCACTGGATGGCGTTTTTATTTCACGAACAAAACGTCACCGGCCCGCACGGTTGTTGTAACGCGCCGTCCTGGCAAGGCACGCAAAAGCCCCCAACCACCAATTTCTGACAACCAATTTCTGACAAATGCAAAATTCAACGGTCGCGTGATACGCTTAAAGTCAAGCTGCGGCTTGGCGATAAGCTTTCTGAACCTCATCTGCGATGATCCGAAATCCGTCGCGCACAATTTCATCAGCCATCGTAAAACTGACGCGCAGACACTCATCACGGTGACGCCACTGCGGGTCATCAACGCCAAAGAAGAAGTAGCTTCCGGGAACGACAAGCACCCCCCGCGACTTCAATCGCTCGTAGAGTTCACGAGATGTGATGGGCAGATCCTCGAACCATAACCACAGAAAAAACGCGCCTTCACTTCGGTGCACTCGATAGGGAAGCCCCTGATCAAAAAACTCATCCACCCACCCAAGCGCCTTTTTCGACTGCCCTTTATAAAACGGCTGCACGACATCGTTGCTGAGACTCAGAATCTCACCACTTTCAATCAACGGCTTCACGATCGCCTGACCCACATTTGCGTTTGCCAGCCCAACAATGGAAGTCATCGAACCCAATGCATTGATGATCTCTTCGCGTGCGACAACGATCCCCGTTCGCGTTCCTGGCAACCCTATCTTAGAAAGACTCAGAGTGAGGATGATCCCATCATTCCACACGGGTTTTGCATCTGTAAAAATGGCATTTGGAAAAGGAGCGCCGTAAGCGTTATCAATCATCAACGGAACGGACAAGTCGTGCGCCAACGTATTCAATCGTGATACTTCATCATCTGTCAAAACGTTTCCGGTTGGATTTGTCGGACGGGAAACACAAATTGCCGCGATATCTTCATCGACACGCATCGAATCAAAGTCGACGTGGTACTTGAATTCATGATCACCGATCAACTCAATGCTTGGCTTGACACCTGCAAAGATCTCAGTGCCGAGCGACTGATTGGCATAGCCGATGTATTCAGGTACGAGAGGCAACAAGATTTTTTTCTGACGATCGGCATGAAAACGCCCCGCAAGCGCATTGAACAGAAAAAAGAAAGCGGTCTGCCCGCCCATCGTGACGCCAATATTTTCCACGCCCACCTGCCAGCCAAACTTCTCGCGAAACAACCCCGCTACGGCAGCACGAAACGATAAATTTCCGGCAGGTGGCTCGTAATTACCGAGCATGTGCTCAAGCTCACCCTCGTTCGCCACAATTTCACTCAACCGCTGCCGCCATCGTGCGTCCATGACTGGAATATGCGCAGGCTGACCTCCACCGAGCATTCGAATCTCATCCCCCCCCGAGGCCAGCGCATGCCCCAAGTCATCCATCAACTCTCCGATGCCGCTACCGCCACACAAGTGCTTTCCAAATTCCGACAATTCCCAAGTCATCAATTGACCCCTGACACAACAAACTCGTTCCAAACCATTGCGAACTAGCGTAGGCACTTCTGCAGGCGTTGTAACCCCATGCACCGCTCACAAACCAAGCACAGTAGCAACCTGCCGTTCAGCAATGCCCTTTTCGACGGTCAAAGTCAGATGCAGCAAAACGCAGACAACAGGCGCGAAATCGCTCCTACAGGAAGCAGACTCAACTTTAGCTCCCACGCCAATGTATCTTGCTACCTCTTGGCCGCGCGTGCCCTGCACCAGCAAACACACCCAAACACGGACCACAAAGCCAAGACACCCAAACATCCCACCACAGCCAACTGCGTCATGTCATATGCAAATGCCCTGTATGGAAAACTTCCCACGTTTTGTGGAACTCTTTGATACGTCCAATACTGCTTCCAGGCCCAACCGGCCAAGAACACCAACAACGTGCAGATCAAGAAACTGATAACAACAAAAATCTTTACAACGAGGGAACCACCACGTCGCTGAATTGCATCGCCACCTTGCGTTTGAGCTGATTCGTAAGGATTGATCTGCACAACAACTCGCCTTAACGGCAAACGGACCAGTAAGCCCAGCAGAACAAGGGCCCGCAAAACGCAGAACATTGTTCCGTCCCGGTCCATCACAAGCCAGTACATTTCCGAGTGAGTTGCGAGCGAATTGCGATGCATAGGCAACAAATAGCGTTGCAAAGAAACGAAAAAAG
>CAXGRW010000896.1:0-2213 GCA_964012125.1 uncultured Rhodopirellula sp. | reverse complement strand
TTCCGTCACGTCAATGATTCGCCGCTCTTCGAATGAGCGTAACCACGTTTCTTGGCGGCGTGCCAGTTGGCGAGTATGGGCAGACACTTCTTCAATCAGCACGCTGGTGTCTTCAGTGTCCTGTGAAATCCACTCGATGATCTCTCGATAGCCAACCGCCTGTGCGGCAGTGCGGGACAGTTTTCCGTATGCTCCGAGTAGATTTTGGACTTCAGCAATGAATCCATCTTCGAACATTTGTTGGACACGCTTGTTGATTCTTTCATGTAGCTGTGATCGTTGCCAATTTAAAGTGAAGACGTTGCATTCATTTGGATCTTGATAGTGATCAAATTGAAGTTGGCGATGGCTGATGGGGATACCGGTTTGATGAGAAACTTCCAAGGCACGGATCATCCTGCGGGCATCATTTGGACCGATGCGGTGTGCGGCTAATGGATCAACCTGTTGTAATCGCTCTCGTAGAGCTTCTATTCCATGATTTTCAAGATCCGCTTCGACGGCTTGGCGGAAACCCCAGTCAGCAGGTGGTCCGGGATCGAAGCCTCGCAGAACTCCTTTCAAAAACATAGGAGTCCCGCCGACAAAAATTGGGTGCCGACCTCGCAGGCGGATTTGTTCGACTTTCGCGTGTGCCGCTGCAAGGTAACAAGCAACACTGAAATCTTCGGTTGGTTCCACTAGGTCGATTAAGTGATGTGGCGCAGTCCGCTGGTCTTCAGTGGTTGGCTTGGCTGAACCAATGTCCATGCCACGATAGACAGCGATCGAATCAAGTGAAAGGATTTCGCCATTGATGATCTGTGCCAAAGCAATTGCTGTGGCACTCTTGCCCGATGCCGTGGGGCCAGTCAGAACGATGGCATCCTGCACCAGTGGCTTATAGGAGATAGATGCCTGGCCTTCGGTAGAGTTCTGTGGCATTGCGACTGGTAGTTCTGAGTGTTCCGGATACGAATCAACTGGATCCGGTAATCGTGCTGCCGGTTTCGCAGAATCATAGCCAGCCCTGATAGGATCGTACAGTCAGCTCAGTGTTAGTCAGCTCACTCGTAAGCAGATCAGTGGCAGGGTTTTCTCGTTGGTGTTGACTGTGGATATTCATATCACTGAGAGATCGGCTGGTTTTTAGATTCCTTAAGCCACCACTCAAAAAAATCGTAGATCTGTTGATTGGACGAAGGGTTGGGGCCGTGCGTATCTCGGTTAGTCATGGCAACACGATTCTCGTAACCAAGTAGTTTGTTGACAGATATCAGGTGATTCAAGGCGAGCCAGCGTTCGGGACGGTCCGCAGTACCTCCTGAAACCAGAACTGGGCGTGGGGCCATCAAGGCATGGAGTTCGGTGAGATCGTGGCCCCCTTCAACCAATGTTTTGTACGATCCTGTGCGTGGTTCTCCCTCGCTAGGCAATTTACGGAAGCGTTGTGATTGTGATGGCGCGTTCGGTTTTCCAAGCTCAAAACCCAAGTACCAAGGATCCCAGTAATTGACCGAGCCGCCGGGGTTCTCTTTTCTGCGATCGCGCTCATCGAAAACAATTCCAGCATCCGACCATGCTGCACACGCAAACTTTTCGTAGAGGCATGAGGCGAACAAGGACCATTTACCCCCAAACGAATGGCCCACAATGCCGATCCGGTCCGGATATACCTCGGGGCGGGACGCAAGAAACGTATGCGCGTTCGCAGCAGCAAACGCGAGCGCTGACAATGGCTGAGTGTTGACTACTTTGCCTTCGCTGCCAAAGTATTGTCCACGATGCCCGGCATCACGCGGGTTATCGAAATTCACTCCAGAATTAGGTTTTCCAATGGAAAGGGTGACGAACCCTCGCTTTGCCAACTGCCACCCAAAATCTCTCAGTTCAACCCCTTTTCCGATACCTGTCTGGGCATCGTAGTACGGAACAAGGACAGCAGGAAATGGTCCATCTCCATCTGGGATCAACATGAAAGCATCGACCATTTCGCCACCAATGCCGATTCCGATTTTTAATTGTCGTTGGGTAATGTTTTCACGACGTGTAACGACGACTTGTTTGAATTCAGGTTGGGCGAATAGTTCAGGCCATGGGCCCATGATTTTATGCCAGTTGCTCAGAATTTCTGACCGTCGTTGCTGCCACTGCGCTGGTGTCTTGACGGTGGATCCATCCTCTCGAATCAGTGGTGAACGATAATCTCCCAACTGTAATTGATAGGCGGGAGG
>CAXGRW010000895.1:0-2217 GCA_964012125.1 uncultured Rhodopirellula sp. | reverse complement strand
CCGTGGATGCAGCCCGCCTCACTTCGGACGTCATTGATGCGTACATTTGGCCGGAATCAATGTACAGTGCAACCAATCCCAACGTTTACCTGTTGCCAGACGCCACCGTCCCAGCACAGTTCCCAGGGACACTGCAGGATTTCAAAGATGGAATCCGCGATCAGCAATTGGCTTTTACTAAGAGAGCTGGCTTTGTGCAGTCCGCACTGCTTCGGGAACAACCGAAAAGCGTTCTAACACCTGAGTTGATCGTGGGATGCGGTGTGGTTGAGTACGGAGAAGGCATCAATGTTTACAGCGCTGTGATCAACATCGACGCAGACCATCAAGTGGAAACTTGGTACGGCAAGACGCATCTTGTCATGTTTGGTGAATACATCCCGATCCTTCCCTCAATCCCCGGCTTAAGTAACTTGGTACCACCCGGTATGGGACTGGAGCCTGGCGATGGTGGGAAACTGATGCGAGTGGGTAACACATGGGTTGCACCGAACGTTTGTATTGAAACAGCAGTGGAAAGGGTTGCGATCAACCAAATGCGCCAATTCCAGTCTGATGGGCAAACCCCCGACGTTGTAGCCACGGTTACCAACGATGGTTGGTTCGACGACACGAGTGTGATCGATCACCACCTTCGCTGTGCACAAATGGTAGCGATTGCTTGCCGACGTCCCATTTTGTCCGCTGCGAACAACGGCCCTACTGCTTGGATCGACAGCCGAGGCCAAATCGTCGAACGGCTGAAAACCGGTGAAAACGGCTTCGTGATCGCAACCCCAAGAAGAGATGAACGCATCAGCTTGATTGTTCGGATAGGAGACTGGCCTGCCGCCGCGACTGTCATTATCTGTGTCGCTCTGTTCCTTTGCATGCGCCGACGCAGCCCAGATGAGTGCGTTAAACGGTTACCCCAAGATCAACCAGACCCTGAATCCGGCAACGAGCAAGAGACAGCCCCGCAAGCTTCCTGACGCTGTTAAACGTTGAGACCAGTGCCGAGACAACTACCACCGGTAAAGCAGAGGTTAAATTCAATGCGCCGTAAGGATAACGCGTTGATTCACTCGGCCCCTTTTGCGGCAGCCGTGTCGTAAATGGGCATATGGCGGTAATACACTTCAAGACAATAAAGCGACAAGCAGGTCGTGTAGAGTCTGCCTGAGTTCTTGCCCCAGCGGTCCCGCTGGGGTGCCCAGCTACCGCTTTCACGCCCGGTTTTCACCTGTGCTTTAGGCAACTCAACTTTCATCACATCGTTCCAGCGTCGCCAAGGCGAACCACCGAAGTGATGCAACACCTGAGTTGCGTAATACCAGTAATAAACATCTTGATCAGCAATGTCGAACGGTGCATCCTCCACCAAGGCTGAGATACCACGCACCATGGGGGGATGATCGCGTTTCCACCCGATGTATTGACGACACAATAACCCCTCCGCTGTCATTGCTGAACTAGGGGCGCTGCGTGCCTGGTAACCGTAAGCGGCACCATCATACGAAGCCGCGTCGTCCAGATACAGCATCACTCGATTCAGGACGGTGACGTTTACGTCAAGCTTGGCAGAACGACCACTCTCCAACGCCATCACGTACCAACCGGTCATGGACGTGTCAGAATCAAAGTTCCGTTCGTATCGCCACCCACCAGCATCTGATTGGGCCTTTTCGGCAAAATCGATCGCACGCTGGGCATAAGGCCGCAACCACGAGTCACCTGTCATCCCATACAACTCACAGATTGCGATGGTCGCCTGTGCCTGTGCATACATTTGTTCGTGACTGCGAGCACTGTCAGCAAAAAAACCTTCACGACTTTGTTGCTTGACCAGCCATTTCATCCCAGCCTCAACGACTTCCTGATAGTCGCCTTTTTTGTGGGTATGTCCGTCGCCAAGGAAAGCGAGTAACGCCATCGCGGTGGCCGCAGGTTGGTTCTCTGTGAAGCCACCGTCATTGAAAGGGCCCCTCATACTCCAGCTGCCGTTCTTCTTCTGATTCCGCTTCAACCACTCAAGACCCAGTTTGACCGCGTTCTGCGTTTTGAGGGTTCCACCGAACCGTGCTAACAATGCCGCCTTGATCGCGCCGTTGCGACCATTGAACATGGGTTGCACCAGTTCCAGCGCACCTTCCCCAACCTCAATTGGGACCACATCCTCTACGGTATTCATTTCAGCAGCCTCGAATAGTGAATCAAGGTCAACGTCAGCCTCGACAT
>CAXGRW010000894.1:0-2220 GCA_964012125.1 uncultured Rhodopirellula sp. | reverse complement strand
GGCATTTCTCACACGTCAAACGCTTACTGCCCGCAAGGATCAGGAGTCAGGGTAATCCGCCACGTAGATAGCTTTGAGTTCGGTGTAATCAGTGAACGTTTCTTCACAATTCACCCCGGCTCCGGGCCCTCCAGAAATGCCTTGGCCAGCGTAGGGTAAGCCGTATGCGATGGTGTTGTGGCAATTAACTTGGCAAGTTCCGTCTCGGAAGCGTTTTGCGAGTTCAACACCACGCGAGATATCTTTGGTCCACACGCTAGCGCCCAAGCCGTAGGGGGTGCTGTTGGCGAGTTGTAACGCCTGCTCGGTATCTGTGACTGGGCAGATCGTCGCAAAGGCATGAAAGACTTCCGCTGGATTGCAGTTCAAATCCGGCGTTGCACGATAAATCGCAGGCTTGATGTAATAGCCTTCGCGATCTGCAACTTCTGCCGCACCGCCAGCAAGGATCGGCTGGCCGCCTCGCGTGACTGTTTCTCGTTGTGCTGACAGAATGCGTGAACGCTGTGTTGAGTTGATGACGGCACCCAGTTGTGTTCCCTCGTCAGCCTGATAACCAATTTTCAGGTCAGAAAAGAACTCGCGTTGGGCATCGATGAAATCGTCTGCAATCTTTTCAGCGACGAATACTCGGTGAATCGTACAGCAAGTTTGGCCAAAGTGTTGGTTGGTGTGGCGACCAATCATTCGAGCAACAGCCTGTGGATCAGCATCCTCCAGAACAATGGCAGCTCCATTGCCACCCATCTCACGTTTCATGCGAGTGCCATGTCGGTCGCAGGTTCGCAAAATGTGTTGGCCAACTCCCGGTGAACCGGTGAAAGAGATATATCGAATGCCCGGGTGCTCTGCCATGAATTGACCGGTCAGTTCACCCCGTCCGGGCAAAACGTTGATCACGCCAGGAGGAAATCCCGCTTCTTCTGCGAGTTTACCGATGTACAACGCTGACAGCGGTGTGTCCTCAGCAGGCTTGATTAGAACGCAATTGCCGGATAGCAAGGCTGGGAAGATGAACCACGATGTTAATACGATCGGGTAGTTCCAAGGAATGATTCCAGCTACCACACCCCACGGCTCTCGGTAGGTGTAACCTTCGATATTATCTGCCACCTGCATTTTCGATCCATCACCCAACGGGATTCGTTGTGCAACATCGCAAAAGTATTCGGCAGTTGCCCGAATTTGTGCAAAGTCACCCTCAGCCAATTCGGAGACTTTGCCTCCATCACGAATCTCGCATGCCAGCAGAGCATCGCGGTCTCGTTCACACAGTTCGACCAGTTTCATGACCAGCGCACATTTTTCCTCGACTGGAACGTCTCGCCAGCCACCGACGCCATTGCCGTGAAATGCCCGTTGTCCCGCAGTTACCGCGGTGTTGACTTCGTCTTGTCCCATTTCGCAAATGGTGGCAAGTGTTTCCAACGAGCCGGGGTCAATCGTATCGAATGTTGCGTTCATCGAACCAGGGACACATTGTCCATTGATGATGCCGCCATGCGGCTTGCCATCGTTATGGCAAAATTTCAGAAACTTCTCTGGCGTTGTGAATTGACTGGCGGTTAACGCTTGAATTTCTTTGCTCGCAGTGGACATGACTTACCTGCTGGTCTGTGCGGGATGTGGCTTGCTGTCGCATAAGATAATCGATTCAGACAATCATGTGTGACAGTCTAGGACAGGTTGTTTTGGCCGGTTGGTATTCCACTCGGATCACGGCCCAGAAAGATTGCTAGAGGGCGTGCGCTTGGTTGAGGATCGCACACGGCCGCGCAACCGATCGCAGGATGCTGGCTCGTGTTGATCGGGCGCATCTCTGAAAAAATCACTGTCTCATCACTGTCAGATTACTGGGCACATTACTGGCGGTGGTCAGAATTTAGTGAAATTTCAGTTACTCATTCGCGGGGTCGCATGCTCATCTTCCTTGTACCACTGCGTTCGTCGATAAAAAACGGCCGGCACACAAAAGAGCGTGCCGACCGTGAAATTCGCTGGTTCATGCAGTATCCAAGAGTCAATAACCTTACTGGTTGAACTGCTCTTGAATGGTCTCCTTTGCTGCCCGGGTACCCATCGCACCCCACAATCCGTATGGACTTTCTGAGCCTGGTGCGCGAGGGCCGGTTCGTGAGCGTCGGACAGTTCCGATGTTCTGGTCCCCTGACTCGATCGAATCCGTGATGAAAATCACGGCACCATCCGCCATTAAGATGT
>CAXGRW010000893.1:0-2229 GCA_964012125.1 uncultured Rhodopirellula sp. | reverse complement strand
CTGTGTCCCATCAGTGCCGACACCGGCCCAAGCTCATTTTCAGCAAAGCGTATGGCGGCTGCTAGGTCAGCTTGATTGGTGCTGAAGTTGGTTTTTGCAAACTCCCCTTCGCTTCCTCCTAAGCCCGTCATGTCATAACGCAGCACAGCGATCCCGTGCTCAGAAAGAGCTCTTGAGATGCGGACAATCGCTTTTAGGTCCTTGTTGCAAGTGAAACAATGGCTAAACACAACGATGGGTGTGGATGGCGGGCTGACACCGTCCGCGTCCGGGCGGTCGACGATGCCCGCGAGTCGATACCCGTTTCCGCCCGGGAAATTCACGCGATAAGATTTTCGTGCCACGTGTCGACGTTCCGGGTTGGGATGATCAGTGGGAAGTTAGGATGACTGAGCTTAGCAGGGATCGGAGTCTGAGTTCCTGTGCGATAAGGCACTAGTTTTGAAGGGGCGCTGTTCACACAGTAGGTCTTGAGGCAGTGCGTTTGAATGACCTCGGTGGAGCGCCAGCAATGTTGCTGCGGCGAACTCGCTGACCTCGTAACGCAAATGCAGCGAGGTTGATGATCCAGACGGCACACTGGGCATGGCTCACGGTGCCTTGTTTAGCCAGTCGGTAATCGAAGCTCATCGCTCGAGTGTGATGCTAAGTGCCGTCTTGCACGAGAACCGCGAGGTCGTCGTGAGTTAGGCTTTGCGAGACGAACCCTTGCAATAGCCGATGAACAGCAACCCCCAACGTGGCAGGCCCCAATAAGTAGTAGCCAGGAGGTACGGTACGTTTGTTCCTTCTCTACGCTGGATCAGCTCGCTTCGATGCGACCTGCCTTGAAGGCTTCTGCCATTGCTTTCGGGACTTCAGCTTCAGAAAGCACAAACTGCGATCGGTTCTCCGTAACCCTTGCTTTCATTTGCTGTTCTTCTGCAATCGCTTCAGCGCGTCGTCGCTCTGCTTGCGCCCGCGCGACTCGCGTGTCTGCCTCGGCTTGGTCGCTTTGCAGTCGAGCTCCGATATTTTCTCCGACGTCAATATCGGCGATGTCGATCGAAACGATCTCGAACGCTGTTTGAGCGTCCAGTCCTCGAGACAGTACCACGCGAGTGATCATGTCAGGATTTTCGAGGACATTGAAGTGCGTGCCTGCTGATCCGATCGAACTGATGATCGCCTCACCGACACGTGCAATGATCGTATCTTCGGTTGCTCCACCAATCAGTTGAGCAATGTTAGTTCGGACGGTCACTCGCGCTCGAACGCGAAGCTCAATTCCATTCTTCGTAATGGCGCTTAGCGTCGTCTTACCGCTGCGACTGGGGTCAGGACAGTCAATCACCTTCGGGTAAACGCTTGTCTGAACAGCATCCAGAACGTCTCTTCCGGCAAGGTCAATCGCTGCCGCTTGGTCAAAGTCGAGAGGGATTTCAGCGCGGTGTGCTGCAATGATCGCATGAATGACATTCATCACATTGCCACCCGCCAAATAGTGAGCTTCAAGACGCCTTGTGCTAATACCGGTTTCCCGATTCGTATCGAGCTCGGCTTGCGCCGACATCACCTTGGCTTGGACAACCACATTTGGATTGACCTTGGTAAAGTGCATCCGAATCAAACTGTGCAATTGAATGTCTGCGGCCGACATGTACGCCTGAAACCAGAGTTTCCAGTATCTCGCTATGAAAAAGAGAGCGATGACCCCGAGGAAACCGAAGACACCCAGTATTCCCCAAAAGATTGGATTGCTGGAATTTTTGTCTTGTCCCAGCAGCAAAAATTGGTTGGTGGCTAGAATTTCGTAGGCGGCTGAGCGTCCAAGCAAACTTGGCTGATGGGTCAAGTCACTGAGGATCGATGTCATGAGGATGCCTTTACAAGCGTGCGAACAATCTTCTTCAGGGGTAATGATAGGGATGCAATGAGCGGCTGCAAAGCCTGCCGTTATCCGGGGGGGCACAAAGTCAGGCGATGCGATCGACCGGGCTCAGGCGGGCCGACCTGGATTCGCTGCTGGATGCGGCGTGACGTCGATAACTGGCTGTCGATAACTGGCTGAGAGTGAGCCCGCTCATTTTAATCTGCGGAGGCGGCTGTGACGGACTGGCTGATACGCAGAAAAGGACGAGATGTAGATCAGGAAATACTGGTGGAAACACTGGTGTTGGCGTTTTTTACGGTGGTTTTTGATCAAGCACCAAGGTGTGGGTGGGCCGGAACGACTGCTTCAACGCTAGG
>CAXGRW010000892.1:0-2233 GCA_964012125.1 uncultured Rhodopirellula sp. | reverse complement strand
CCGCCGAACAACCCAGCCGCCGAACAACCCAGCCGCCGAACAACCCAGCCGCCGGACACCCGTGCTGTGGATAACTAACTCGGTTTGCGTTGTACGCTACCGCCAAGACACTGCGTGGTCGGACTCTTCTGTAAATGTGATTTAGTCAAAGCTGGAGGGGTTGAGTACGACATTCATCGTGGGACTTGGCGTTGTTTACAGCCTGCAGTTCTGAGTGATGCACGCCTGCGAGAGCGTCGGCACCACAAAATACGACCACGCGACGCAGGCTCCGAGGTTGGCGGAGGCTTTTATGTAGGTAGCAGGATAAACTGCATGAAACATCCCTCTGTTCTTGCGATTTTTCAGAATGGACCTTCGCACCTTGGGGGGGACTTCCATTCAACGGACGCGGGGACGTGCAGATGAGTATCGAACTCTCGAGACTGTACTTTTGCTTGTCCGCAGACTTTTTTGACCGTACCCTAGGGAGCAAGTTTGCCCATTGCATCGCTAATTCTTAGGGCAGGTCTGATGCTTCAACGCCGTATAGCGTGGACAACCAAATCGCTCGAATGGCGTCCCAAACCAACTTTGGCTCACTCCTCGGAAGGCGTCCAAAATGGTGGATGAATAGGTAGGCATCCATACGATTCAATGCAACTGCCACAGAGTGTGCGTCGATAGGACCTATCATTTTGAGTCCCTGGTGCTGTTGGATTTTGTTTGCAACAAGTGCATCGAACCCCATCAGTAAATTGGTCCACGAGGTTTCCAGTCGCGCATCAGTGGCGGCGGCGTCGGAGATGGCACGAAGTAAGGGGCCATTACGATATGCGACGTGAACAAGGCCGTGAAGAGAGGTGTTTAGTTGTTCGATGGGTTCACCCTCATCCGCAAGCCAGGGTCCAGCAGCGGTAAGAATGTCCTGCGTGAGGGCATCGAGAAGAACTTCCATCAGTTGGTAAAGATCAACAAAATACTGATAGAAAGCGCCTCGAGAGACAGGTGTTCCGTCCATCAGCTTTTTAACGCTAAGGTCGCGAAACGAATTGTTCCAGAAAAAGGCGATTGCAGAGTCGATGATCGCCTGCTCAGTTTGATCTGCTTTTTTGGTCCGCGAAGAAGCCTTATGCGGTTCGCCTCGTTGCCGGTGACTGCTGTTGCTGGCCGTCATGTCGATCTGAGGCTGCCGTGAAGAACGCTGAAAACCGGCTGCTTCTTTGGCCTTGCGTTTTCCTTTCTTCATACGTGACTCCGTTGATCACCTATCGCCTTGAACCGATAATTTTAGCTCCGTCCACACGCCGGCCGCTGAGTGTAGCACTTTCAGGCTCGTTCCGCAGGTTCAACGCTGGCGTTGCGTGCCTGTTGGGACGTGACTGAAGCTGGTTTTGACCAACGGATCTATGGTGATACGAAAGAACCTGCCAATGTTGCATTTACCGAATTCGGTCTTGATGTTGCAACGCAAAATTTTTTTATGCCGGCCCCCGAGCTCGCCACCGCAAATTAAGTCGATCATTTGCGGCGGCGTAAGCTTGCCAGACCATGGTGAATACAGCTCGTATGACTTTTGGCTGGGAGATGTTACGGTTCTACCACTGAGTCGTACGTGGAAATCAATGACAACATCATTCCCGCTGACGATACTCATCCTTGATTGAATGAGTATCGTCGAGGTCAACGAGCTGTCTACTGGCGTCCGTACATGGCACGAATGGCTTCATTCGGGTTCACAAGACGATCGCCATTGTTGGGGTCGTCCTCAACCGAGAGTTGGACAGCCTTGATATCACCGTTAAAGTGATTGCCAATTGGACCATAGTCAGGTGATACAGGAGCGCCGGAGTCCTCACCGACGTCCAGTCCATCGTCAGCTGAATAGATATTGGAAAGCGTCGCTTTGATCTTTCCTTTACCCACGGTTTTTCCGTCAACGAACAGGGTCACATTTCCACCCTTGCCAAGTCCCCCACCATCGTAGGTGAACTCCATGCGAACTTGATGCTTGCCGGGGCTAAGCTTGTCCGCAGAGGTAACGTAGGTGTTTTCGAAGCCACCGTAGTTGTAACAGTACTTCAGTTTTCCCTCGTGTCCGTACAGTGTCCACCCGCCGATGTTAGCGCCTTGAGCGACGATCACTCCCTCGGCACCAGCTTCAGGAACAACAATTCCTGCTGTGACGTTGTGGGATTTATTCTTGATACTAAGAGCGCAGTTCTCCAGCAAACGTCCCATGCCGGGGAACAAC
>CAXGRW010000891.1:0-2235 GCA_964012125.1 uncultured Rhodopirellula sp. | reverse complement strand
TTCAACGAATCACTTGCGCGGATTTCGATTGCCAATCTCGTCTTTTCCATCGCCCGTAGAAAGGACATTCCACAGTTCAAGACAACCCTTGGCTACCTTAAAGACAAAGTACAAGGAGGAAGCCCAGGTCACGGTGGAATCGAATATCAAAGTTACTATCAGGCCCAAGCTTTTTTTCAGGCCGACATCGGTGCGTGGACCACTTGGAATAAGGCCCTGGTGAGGCGTCTCAAAAAATCCCAGGCAGAGGACGGCAGTTTCACTGGAACTCATGGCCCCCACGTTTCAACAAGTCTTTGTTTGTTGTCCCTTGCTGTTAATTATCGCTTCCTGCCCATTTATGAGCGTTGACTTGTCTTACATTCTGAACAACACAAATGCCGTGGTTCGGCCGATGTTGCTGCTGTGCTTCCTTGGTCTCAGCACAGCTAACGCTCAAGTCGCAGAACCTGAGCCAGCGTCGCCAACTCAGAGCGTTGAAACGCCGGCCGCGACTAACCAGCCCACGAGTAATCCTCTTGCGCAGAACGTTGATCCGAATAACTTTCGCACAGGGTCCCTTACCCTCATCGACGGCAGTCGAGTCCCTGGACAGTTACTTCCAACAAGCGACTCGAAACAAGTAACTTGGCTCGCATCGAGCTTCGCCACCCCATTCAACTTCAGCTTTCAGGCAATCGAAAGCATTAAGTACCCGCGGATCGACTTGGGTCCAGAACGCCTGAGGTCTGATGAATTCGCAATCGAGTTTACAAATCGGGATCTCGTTTACGGCAACATCACTGGCTGGGACTCAGGGTTCATCACGATCAAAACACAATCCTTTGGTGATTTTCGTGTTCCAACTGAATCCATCACGCGCCTGTACCGCGTGCAGGAAAATGAAACGGTTCTGTTTGCACGTTCCAAAGGACTGCAATCATGGAAAACAGCACAATGGGAAACGAGCGGCTGGAATGAAGACGGGAACTACCTTTCCACCAGCCAACGTGGTGCAGTACTCAATGGAGATTTGGGTGTCCCCACCCGCTCGGTGATTGAACTGACTCTCTCTTGGAAAGGTCCACCTGATTTTGTTGTCTCGCTTGGATCAGATGTAACTGCTACGGAAGATACACCCTCCGATGGCTGGCGTCTTGAAACGGCGGGGCAGAAATTAGTTGCGATTCGCGAGACGAATGCGAAAGCAAATTTGGAGTTGATCGCCGACCTTAGTTTACGTCGAGACCTACGACTGACGTTCTACTTGGATCAAGCATCTGGAACGCTGCATGTAATGCGAAAAGACGGAAAGCTGTTGGCATCACTTGCGATGCCAACCAAACCGTCAGACGTTTCTGCCCGCGCCCCTGCGAGCGAACCTGAAAAGGCTACCGGCCCAGACAGGGAAAACTACGAGCAGGATACGAAGCAAAGCGGTATTCGAATCGTAAATCGAGGCAAGCAGCTTACCGTCGAACGAGTGTCCATCGCCCGCTGGCTGGGGGAACTACCTAATGCGGCTGCTGATGCTGATGCGCTGGTTGCGTTCAACGACGGTACGTTTGCTTCCGGCAGCATTGAGGGAATTGCGTCTGGAAAGCTGTCCATTGGCGAGGTTAACCCCGAATCAAAGTTTGATTGGGACAGCGTCACCGCGATCACATTTCGAAACCCCGCGCCCCCGGCACCTGCGGCACAATGTGCTTTGTTCCTTCAAAATGGCGGACGTCTATCAGGAGAGTTTCGTGAGTTTGGGAAGGTAGATTTCAGCTTCACCTCAGCCAACGCTACATCGCCTTCGCGGATCCCCCGCGGTGACATTCGCTCGATCATCGTATTTACTCACGACCCAAAACCGCCCGAAGTTGCGACGGGTGCGAAGATCAAGGGACAACTGCAGGTTGGCGAACTTAACCTTGCCGGAGTACTAGCACCCTCCATAGCTCAAACCCCGCCTTCGCTGCCCATGCAATTCCGTTGGAAACCCTATGGAAGCACGCTTGCTGCGACCATGAAACCGACCGTTGCCGGCAATATTCTGTACCGAAAGATCCCCAAAGCGGGTCCAAAGAGCGCCCAAGCTCGCGCACAAGAAATGCAGCGACTCAGGATCAAGCAACAGCAACGAGGGCTGAACTTTGGTGAGATATTCTTGAAGCGCGCCGATGAAGTTAAGACACCCAAGGTTGAACGTGACGCCCATGTCGTCCACGTTCGTACTGGCGATATCATTTCATGTCGTGTCGACCGAAT
>CAXGRW010000890.1:0-2241 GCA_964012125.1 uncultured Rhodopirellula sp. | reverse complement strand
TTACTCCGCTGATGTGCCGCCAACCACGCGAGGGCGGCCTCCACCGCCTGTTCGCTTTCGCGAGTCGCCCCATACTTCTCGCCGTATTCCAAACGCCCCTCTGGCGTGCGTTTGGAAAGACCGCCACCGCTCGGCAACCGCACCAGCGATTCGGCTCCGGAACTTCCGCCACCACTAACCAATTGCTGCATTTCGCTGGAAACAACTTCAACCTTGTCTTCCTCTACCTCAGATGCAATCGACGCCAAGGTTACTGAAGTATTAATCGAAACTTCAACCGGTGTATCCATCGTGGCATCCTTGTCATGCCGCTGATCATCCTGTGCATCTAGCGTTCGCAAGACCACAACGGTATCGCTTTGCCCCTGCCTGGCTGTCAGCTGGTCGGCTCCGCTACCACCGTGTGGCAACGTGAAAAAGACCAGAAGCAGCAGGAATGTCGTATGGACAATGGTGCTGATTAAGACAGCAGGCAAACGGTCATCTTCGCGGATGCGCGGACAGGCGAATGAGGATTCGGCCTCACCTGATTCCACCATCACAGACGGCACGACACGAACACCCGCCGACATTCGTGGCGGAGCGTTCAAGCATGCTGACGCTGGTTTAGGGATGGTGATTCCGGTCATAGGAATTATGCGAGGTGAAGGTGAGCCTAACCAATCAACTATACATCGCGCCTTCTGTTGCGGTCGAAAAAGCACGGTTTGCAGAAAGCTGCAACAACATCAAGCGTTCAATCATTTTCGGCAAAGGACGCTTGCACCCCAGTGCAGCAACGATTCTTCACTGACGAGAATGCCGCTCAACAAACCGCTCCCCAATCTGAATGAGCTTTCCCATGACCCAAACTCACGCATGGTGGAAACGCAAAATTCCCGGCAGACAAAAAAATGCCACACGTGTCGAGCACGCGTGGCATGAATGATCAATCAGCGATCAGTGGGCTACCTCTCTCAGGCGTGAGCCGCAACTGGCATGTCAGCGACCTGGTAAGCCCGCGATCGGTAGAGGAAATCGATCAGATTCCCTTCGTGGGGTTGCAACCAATTAAGACGGTTTGTTGGGATCGGACCGATGTTCACTCGATCAATATCAACGGACGCTCCAGCAGCATGAATGAACTCGGGATTTTGAGTCAGAACGGTGCCGACGAGCGTTGAACCAATGCGCTTGAGCATCTGATCTTGAGGGCATTCCACCACACTTACGAACGGGAACATGTATTCCTTCGACGCGACTTGTCGGTCGGGTGAATCAGCGTGTACGACCATGGGACGAAGGTACGCACAATGCTCACGCTCTACCAGTTTCTCACCGAAGCTTTCGGTCATGTCTTCGACACCGGCCTCAGCCAAATCCTGTTGAACCATCGCGTGCGTCCCTGTCGCCATTGCCGGAACAGTGAAGGCGGCCAACTGTGCGTTGGTATCCGTAGGCGGCAAAACATCAACAGGCCCGATCTTCTCCGCGATTGCTGCAGCGATCTCCCGTGTGTGACGACTCGCCCAAATGCCGCTGCAATTAATGCAACTCCGACCCGAGTTACTCAGCACACTTTCGACCAACAAATCGAGATAGTTTTCCCAATCGTCTACGACATCATCCCCGATCAATACTTTAGAAAATCCCGGTCCATGGGCCTGCACTCGTGGGTTGCCCTCGTGTTGGGCAACGGTTTGTGCACTACCAAATATCATGCTACGTGGCGTCTTGGTCATAATTGCGCCGCCGGCGTCGTGACCGCCCGGATACAATCCGAACGCTTCGGCTGGAATTCCTGCCTCAATGAACGCCGAAACCATGCGATAGGGAGTCCAAGGCTCTTGCGAACCTGGTTTCAATGCCAAGCCAACTTGGAGAGGAATCGCGGGAAGCCACAGCGTGTGCACCCCTGGCGAGTTATTAGGTAGCACAGCACCGAGGACGGGTGTCTGCGACTGGTAGCTCACGATGACTCCACGCCCTTCCTCGCCATAACCTCTCGAAAAGATTGACAGGTCCAGGCCGCGGGTCAAGCAGTTCAGAATCTGATCTATATTGCTCAACACAAAGCTGTTCTTGGCCATGTTCGACCGACACATATGCTCGGGCAATCCAGTACTGGCTGATTGCTGGTGAACAAACTGGTCGACTGACTGCTGTGAATCTCCGACCGTTAAGTCGGCAGATTCAAACAAGACAGACGCTTGCTTGCAGCGTTCCACCAAGTCATCCGTTGAAAACTGAAGCAATGCCTCT
>CAXGRW010000889.1:0-2244 GCA_964012125.1 uncultured Rhodopirellula sp. | reverse complement strand
TGACCCTCATGATGATGGCTGTTTGCGTTGCCATTGCCACTGCCATTGCCAGTTTCGTTGGACTGCGAGAGATCTCAAGAGCTGGAGCCGAATGGGGTGCCAGTTCGGGAATGACAGAGCATGGGCGTGCGTTGGTCTCGCATAAATGGTATGTGGTTTGGCAGTCGGGGCCGAATGCCATGGTCCCAATCGCATATTCATTGCGCACAGAACAGCACAATCGTTTCGTAGTGGTTGGATTTCTAAATGCGGGATTTCCGGGACAGGTTAAGCCGTCCCTCGGTAATGATTAGGAACGTGAATGCATCATCCAGTTTTGGCACATGGGCAGTCTGTGGCGTACGAAAGCCAACACTGTCAACAGATGTGCACGCGTAGCACAACTCTGCTGGGTGGGTAACAGTGATATTGACCCTCACTTGAAACCGCGGGTTAACGCGGTACTTGTCACTGCGTCGCAGGTGATGGGCTCAGTTCCCTTGATTGGGCTGAAATGGTTTTCGGTAAGATGTAATCCAACGTGAGTTGGTGTTCATGAGTTCTTTGACAAGGGTCATGAGAACGTCCTGATCATTGTGTTCATGCTCAAGTTCATGCTCCAGTAGATCGAGTTTTTGTCTTAGCAGGAATCCCTGCATTCGCTGGTACGGAGTGATTTCACCGTTGCGTAAATAAACACCAACCTCCATTCTTCTGGACCATTCATCCCATCGTGGGATCCAGAATTTTGCATGTTCATAGTCACCGCTGGTAACACCTGATAATGCATCAGCGCGTATGAAGGTGATTTCCTTGAGGCATTCTTCACGCGACGGATAAAATGCGTAGCACATCACAACGCTGAGTGCGACTAAACCCAAGATAAGCGTTGCACCCACGACGTTGGGGCCTATGATCCTGTCTAACGTTAAATCCCCTGACTCAGACGTTGCATCTGTTCCGCCGTGAGTTGTATTTGCTGCTTTGGCAAGTTTGTATTCATCAATTCGGCACACTCGTAAAATGATGCCTGAAATGAACAGAAAACAAAGGATTCCTAGCCCTAGCTGTTCAACAATTCCAAATTTTTCGCTCAGCTTTTTTACGGCGAAGTCGGCCGAACTGGAATCCAAATGATGAATGGGATTCGTGTAGATGTCGAAGGCATGTGTGTGGGGTGAAGGCGTAACACCTGGAGGTATCAGGGGCCGGTTGATGGCATAGGCGATCGTGGTGACAACCGAAATCAGGCATACCACCCACACGAACACACTACGTGTGCCAAACTGTTTGGCCATCCAGCCAATCGTGCCCAGATTCATGCCGGCGCCAAGCACTAACAGAATGAAGGCAGCACCCGGTGAGTTTGCATGTTGGAACATCATGCCTAATTGGCTCATTGCGAGCATAGGCGTTGCATAGACGGGAACTGAGACGAACAGCATTCGTGCTGGTGCCCACCAGTCATCTCGGCCCATCGCTTCGCCCAGAGAACCCCAGGGCAAGACCGCCGCCAAGAGTCCAACACCGGAAATTGCTAAGAGGGACCATGCTCCAACCGGTCCGGCCAACTGTCGACAAGCGTAGATGAGCATCGCTGCCAAGCGGCGAACGCCAATGATTGCATTTGCGTTAGGGTAAGTGGGGGCGTCGGTTTCATCTTTCGTGTCTTGACTGCGGGATTTTCGCAGAGAATCGGGGACGCCGTATCGATCCCAAATTGCTCCAACCACCGTGACCAAAAATAGCGAACCGGCAGCAAACATCAGAATGACATAAGGACGTGAAAGGGTCACGCCGTATAACAGCGATAAAGGATTGAACAGCGGCGCCGATAAAGCGAATGCGGACATTGCCCCCGCCTTTACTTTTGCACGCCGCATTTCCAATAAGATCGGTAGCACACCAATACTGCAAACGGGCAACAACATACCGATTGCCCATGACTGCGGGAGTGATCGCAGCGTCGAACCGCCAAAGATTCGCCTGATGCCAGCTTCGTCAAAGTAGAAACGAAGAATAGCGGCGACTAATAAGCCGACCAGCAACGTTGGGGTGGCAGCAAGTAAGGCCTCGCCGGTGCGTAACTCGGCACCATAAAGTGCCTTAATAAGCCATTCGCTCATCGAGTCACCTGTTCATTTTGGCTGTGCTCGTGGTCGCCGTGCTCTTGATCGCTGTGGTCGTGATCGCCGTGGCTGTGATCGCCATGGTCGTGATCGCTGTGGTCGTGATCGCTGTGGTCGTGATCGCTGTGGTCGTGAT
>CAXGRW010000888.1:0-2244 GCA_964012125.1 uncultured Rhodopirellula sp. | reverse complement strand
CGCATCCAGAGTTACTCGATTATCTTGCCCATCAGCTCGTTGAGAACGATTGGTCCCTCAAGCACCTCCACCGACTGATCTTAAATTCCCGCACATGGCAACAGGACGATGAGCCCAACCAGAAGGCGACCCGGGTCGATGGCACCACGAGACTGCTGTGGCGGTTTCCTCCTCGCAGACTTGAAGCGGAAGCCCTTCGTGATTCCATCCTCGCAGTCACCGGGGCGATTGACCTGAACGCTAAAGGTGGCCCGGGCTTCAACCCTTTTGAGGTCGAAATGGAAAACGTCAGGCACTACCACGAGAAAACCAACTACGGTCCGGATGACTGGAGACGCATGATTTACATGACCAAAGTTCGGCAAGAACGTGAACATGTTTTCGGAGCCTTTGATTGCCCCGATGCCAGCATGGTGGTTGCCAAGCGAAGTCGATCTACCACCCCTCTTCAGGCGCTCAACTTACTCAACAGCCGATTCGTTATGCAACAGGCTGGCCTATTCGCCGAACGACTTACAAAAGAAGGTTCAGATGACTCCGATCGAGTCCGACTGGCGTGGAATCTTTGCTTCCAACGGAATCCAACAGAAACTGAATTACGCGATAGCACCAGCTTCATTCAACAATCAGGCTTGACACAATTCACCCGCGCCATGCTCAACACGAACGAGTTTGTTTTCATTCCCTAAAACCAAAAACGCACTTCCCCCCCTCGCTCAGCTGCACGCGAACGGGCTTGCCTTCTTCGCGGATGAGCACCTTCTTTGCAGATGCGTGTCAGGAAGCACTCCAACATTGCAGCCACTCAAAATCCTAAAGCACTAATCCCAAGCGAAGCAACTCACTACCTCACCTCTCCATTGCTGATCGTTTCCTTCAGAACACAAAGTTCCATGACCAACCTTCTGAATCGCCGCAATTTCCTTGCTGACACAGCCACCGGCTTGAGTGGGATCGCACTGGCAAGCCTGCTGCAGGATCAGCAACTACTGGCCACCCCTACAGAGCCACTTCGCCCAAAAATCGATGCCAGCAAACCGTTCGCATCACGCGATCCCCATCACCCCGCAGCTGCCAAACGCGTCCTCGTTATTTTTTGTGCCGGTGCTTGCAGTCAAATTGATACCTTCGACTACAAACCCGAGCTAATCAAGCATGACGGAAAACCATTACCGGGGGCGGAAGATCTTCTCACGTTCCAAGGCAAACAGGGAATGCTGACAAAAAGCCCGTGGGAGTTCAAACCACGTGGCCAATCAGGAAAAATGATATCTGACTTGGTTCCGCAACTCGGCGACCTTGCTGATGACATGTGTTTCCTGCATTCACTGACAGGTAAAACGAGCACACATGGCCCGGGCGAAAACTTCATGTCGACTGGTTACACCCTGGATGGTTTCCCTAGCATGGGCGCATGGACGACTTGGGCGTTAGGTACCGAAAACGAAAACCTACCCTCATACGTCGCAATCTCAGACCCACGCGGCACACCGCAATCAAGCGTCAACAATTGGGGACCGGGCTTCCTGCCTGCTGCCTACCAAGGGACGGAGTTCAACGCGACCAAACCACTCAGCAACCTGCACATTCCTGACGGCGTCACAGAGACGACGGATAAAGCAACACGGAGTTTCCTGAACCGCTTGAACCAGGAGCATCTTGAAAAGTTCCCAGGCGACACAGACCTTGCTGCTCGAATTTCCAGCTATGAACTGGCAGCTCGTATGCAGCTTAGCGTTCCCGAGGTCACGGACCTTTCTACCGAGTCAAAGAGCACGCTTCGTGAATATGGTGCGGATGACACCAGCAATCCGATCAAAGCGAAATTTGCAAACAACTGCATTCTTGCTCGCCGACTACTTGAAAAGGGAGTTCGTTTTGTCCAACTCTTCAACGGAGCTTATCAAACTGGTGGCGAGGGTGTCAGCAATTGGGACGGTCACAAGTCGCTCGCTGAACAATACAGCAAACATGGGCCAGTTCTCGATCAGCCTTGCGCTGCGATGCTCCGTGACCTCAAACGCAGAGGGCTTCTGAAGGACACCCTCGTTGTCTGGATGACTGAGTTTGGACGCATGCCAACATTCCAAGCGGGAGCTAGCGGTCGCGACCACAATCCCGATGGCTTTACCGCATGGATGATGGGGGCTGGAGTCAAGGCTCCCTTCACCTACGGTGCGACGGATGAATTTGGACACCGAGCTGTCGAAAACATCACAACCGTTTACGACTTTCACGCCACCC
>CAXGRW010000887.1:0-2246 GCA_964012125.1 uncultured Rhodopirellula sp. | reverse complement strand
GTTGCTCCGCCCACAATCGACACCGCAGTGAATCCATTGCTTGATGTGACAAAGCAAGCCGCGGACACCAGCAACGAAACACTTGGACAGTTTCTCTCTGCATCAGCGAGGGAGGACAATGCGAAGATTCCACAGGCATCAAGCTCGGCAGCACCGAAATTGACAGCACCGAAGCCTGCCGAATTTTTACTGGCAACAGAGCTCCCACCGATCGACACACAACAGATTCAGGTGGAAGCTACAGAAATTGAAATCATCCCAACCAGCTCACTGTCACTAACCGACCTTGAATCACTCGCCTTCGAACACAACCCTACTCTCGCGGCAGCCAAGGCACGGCTAACGGTAACGCGCGGGCAACAAGTACAAGCCGGCCTTTATCCGAATCCCGTGATTGGCTATCAGGGCATGGAAATGGGAATCCGTGAAACTGCAGGCCAGCAAGGCGGGTTCATTGGCCAACGTTTCATCACGGGTGGAAAACTCAAGTTAGACCAAGCTGCAGCAGGAAAACAGGTGACCGCTGCACACTTCGAATTCCATGCTCAGGAGCTAAGAGTTTTGAGCGATGTGCGCATTCGGTTTTACGACGCAGTTACCTTGCAACAACGTGTCAAACTTACGAGCGAATTAGTTCGTATCGGCGACGAACTTGTCCGGGCAACGGAGCAGCTACTAACGGGACGCCAGGCAACCCAGAACGATCTTCTGTTGGCTGAGATACAGGTCGATGAATCGCGAATCCTGTTCGACAATTCCACCAATGAAGAAATGCAGGCATGGCGACGCCTGGCCGCAGTGATTGGTTTGCCAGCCATGCAGCCCACTGCATTGAGCGGAGAGCTTGAGATCGCTCCCCAACAGCTCGACTGGAGTAACTGTTACGCAACCGTCATGGACAACAATCCAGTATTGAATGCTGCAAGAATCCGCGTCGACCGAGCAAGAATCCTGCTGCAACGTGCAAGAAAGGAGCCAGTACCAGACATTGATCTGATGGTGTTCCACAGACACCATAATGTTACCAATGAAAATGTAACGACCGTCCAAGCTGGTTTTCCACTACCAATTTTCAATCGCAATCAGGGAAACATCCGCAGCGCAGAAGCTCAATTGCGAGTCGCCTCCAAAGACCGCGAGCGAATCGAACTTGAATTACAGGATCGATTAGCGGTTGCCTATCGCAGGTACACCAATGCCCTTCAGCAGACAGAGCGTTACCGTGTGCGAATGATCCCAAGAGCGGAAAAATCACTCAAACTGGTTACCGACGGGTACGAGAAGGGGCAGGTGCAGTACCTAACCCTGCTGACAGCACAACGAACCTACTGGCAGGTCAGTCTTTCCTACCTTGACTCACTTAAGGAGCTTCGCACGTCTGCGAGCATGATTGAGGGCCAACTCCTGTCAAATAGCCTTCTAGAGCGTAAACAGGGGACCTTCTGATCAAAAAACGATTTGATCAACCGCTTCCGTCAACGTATCATGAGGGAACTCAATAGGGCCTCTCATGTTTCATCGCACCATTTCGCTCGTCCTCATCGCTGCCGTTTTCGGCTGTCCGTTGTGGTGTAGTATGGGCCTGTGCCAATGCTCTGGTGATGTGACGACTCTCGCTGGGAAAGTGAGCGAGTGCTGCCAACCGACTTGCTGCAGCGTTAAGATTGAGTCAGAAACGGCAACTCCGCCTGGGACTGCTCCCCCTGATTCAAAACCCGAGAGTTTGCGATGCCAAGGGGTATGTGGTGGCGCGGTTCTGGAGAGTCCCTGCGAGCTTCCTGCTGTGGACCTGTGCCGTTTCTTGAACTGCGTTGATAACGATGCACCTTTGCTTCTTGCAAGGGAACACAGCGTCATTCAGAAACCTGATAGGCCGAAATTTCTACGGGCAGAGAATGAGGGTAAGTCTGTGCGCATTCGGCTCATGTCATTTCAGTGCTAAGAGTAGAGTCCGGCGGACAACTGGCATTGCATTGCCGGTCATTCCCCGTCGACATCGCTCGTATCTCAGTAATCCCACACGGGTCGTACTGAGACATCTCAGCACACGATTTCTGACAAAGCGCCCGTCACCATGTTTTTTCGCTTGCTCCCTTGGGAGTATGCCATTCGAAATCTATTTCGTCGCCCACTACGCACGTTCCTGACGTTCGCCGGGCTGACGACGGTGATCCTATTGGTGTTGATCGTAGTCGGTTTCATCCGCGGCTTGGAACGATCTCTTGCTGTGAGCGGTGATCCACAAA
>CAXGRW010000886.1:0-2246 GCA_964012125.1 uncultured Rhodopirellula sp. | reverse complement strand
AACGGTACAAGGACCTCCCTTCACCGCGACGACAATACGCGGCGTTCACTTCAACGGTTGATGAAAAAGTTGGTGAACTGATTGGGACTCTCGAAGCGTTAGGACTACGTAAAAACACTCTCGTCATTTTCCAATCGGATCACGGTCATTCAACCGAGGAACGGGCCTTCTGGGGAGGCGGGAATGCTGGTCCGTACCGCGGTGCCAAGGGATGCCTCTTTGAAGGCGGCATCCGAATCCCTTCCATCGTTAGCATGCCCGGCACTATTCCGCAGGGGCAGGTCAGAGACCAGATGGCTATCGGCTGTGACTGGTTCCCAACCATTGCAACTTACTGCGGAGCCAAACTTCCGGGTCGACAATATGACGGGAAAAGCTTGACTGATGTGATTGCATCCGGTGATGCCGAAAGTCCCCACGACCATCTCTTCTGGTTACTGGGCAATCCCAAGAACGGACAATGGGCAGTGCGGCAAGGGCCATGGAAACTCCTCGGAAACGCTAGAGACCGCGGAATCCCCAAAAATGCTCCACAGGTCGACAAGCTGTTCCTTGCAAACCTCGATTTAAATAAGGGCGAAGCCAAGAACCTCAAGTCTCAACACCCAGAAGTCGTTGCCAAGCTACAAGCTATCCGTGACAAGCATGTTGCTGACATCGTTCGAGATAACGACTCGAGACCAAAAGCAAAGTGATTTCCAGTTGCAGCACGCGACTGAAACTTTTCTGTTGACGTCACACATGCCAGCGCAACGCCGTCAGCACCAAATGCCGAGGCACGACGACTGGCGGCGGAATCACTCCGGCTCATCCCGAGGCGGATAATTGTCATGCTGTTTTGCACTCTGGGAACTCCAATAAGGCGATGAACCCCACAAAGGAACGGTCGCCAGCGAGGCCTGCCACTTTCCCATCAGCTGAAACAATTCATCTGCACGGGTACGATCGCTATCGAATCGATCTTGCTGCTCTCCCGCATCCTCGGTAGGCCGAAATACCTGCGGAGCACGATGCGAAAGACTAATCAACTTGTCTGGCCCATCAAGCACAGCGACTTGCCCCTGTAGTCTCCAGAAAAGCGTCCGACGTGGTGCTGCCTGTTGCCCACAAAGCTGCGGAATCAGATTTCCCCCATCGTATTCACCGTACAAAGCAACCGCTTTCCGACGATTGTTTTTGTCTTCATGCGAACGTGGTGGACCAAGTGGCAACGGTGTTTTTTCAGCAGCGGCCATGAACGTAGGCAGCAGGTCCAGACTCGACACTACACCATCATGGGTCTGATTTTCCGGAATCGTTCCGGGCCACGCCCAGATCATGGGGATGCGAACCCCACCCTCACGCAGTGTTCCTTTGACGCCCGACAGTTCACCATTCCAACTGGCATTTCCCGTTGCGCCGCCATTATCCGAGAAGAAACAAATCAGTGTATTTTCGCGTTCACCCAATTCATCCAAGCAGTCCAACACGCGGCCGACCCCACGATCCAGAGCCAACATCATGGCTGCATAAGTGCGACGCTTCCGATCTTTGATATGACTAAACGCAGCAAGATCATCCTCGGTCGCTTGCAACGGACCATGGGGCGCGTTGTAAGACAAAAACATGAACCAGGGTTTGTCGTCATCCACTTCATCCTGCTTGCTGATCCACCCTGTCGCCTCGTCAGTGAAAAAGTCGGTCAGGTAAGGACTTGAAAACTGGCTCAATGGAACGCCATTGCGTTCCAGGTTGTTGGTATCAGGTTTTGGAAAATAGTTGTGGCCGCCACCTAGCATGCCACAAAAGTAATCAAAACCGCGTTCCTGAGGATGAAAGCCATCCCCCATCCCCAAATGCCATTTCCCCACCAAAGCAGTGGAGTAACCGGCAGCGCCGAGATGATCTGCTAATGTATGCTCACCGGGCGGAAGCCCCAGCAAGTTCGCCCTCGCACCGTAATTCGCACTCCCCATATTCAAGTTGGCTTGATACCCAAATCGCCGCGGGTCTCGTCCGGTGATCAAACCGGCACGGGAAGGAGAGCACACAGAACTGGCAACGTAAGCTCGGCTACAAAGCACACCCGACTTAGCTAATGCATCAATTCGATCAGTCTTTAACAAATGCGATCCAGTGCACCCCAAGTCGCCGTAGCCCATGTCATCAGCCAACACCAACAGAACATTGGGGGCTTTGGCATCGGCATTGGCGGCGTTGAACGCAACTAGCCCCACGCACAAAATCATGAACGCAATGAAACAGGC
>CAXGRW010000885.1:0-2269 GCA_964012125.1 uncultured Rhodopirellula sp. | reverse complement strand
CTCTGTCACCAATGCGGACAAAGCTGTGCCATCGGGGCACCAACCAGATCAGATCGTTCGCGTGCCTGACTTGTTAACATTCCCTGAAAAACCTGGTGCTCTCGGCAATGAGCAGTGCGACAGCACGCTCCCTCATTATGGCACGCAAGTGCGGTGGATTGACCAACCCGAAAATGCTTTCCAGCTTGCCAACAACGAAGACAAGCTTGTCTTCATGTTACACATCTCCGGAAACTTCAAAATTCCTGGCTTTACGTGAAACAACGCCTCCGAATTCAGAGCGGTCGCTCTGTCAGATGTAAACGTTGGAAATTTCATTTCAGAAAACTTTGTTTCAACATTCCAGCAAGTTGGCAATTTCACTGTTCATAATTCCAATGGAAAAATCAGGAAACAGGGAGGTGATGTAGCAAGTTATTTCCTCACTCCCTCAGGTCATGTTCTTCATATCGTGCTTGGCCCGGTATCTGCTCAGGAGCTTCTCCAAGAGGCGAAGTGGGCCACAGCAGTCTACGCAAAAGCGCAGACGCTGCCGCAAGCACAAAGGAACAGCTACTTCAAACATGCTCATCAACTTGCAAGCCATACGCAATTGATGTTGAAAACCACCCCCTTATCGTATTTTTCAAAGGTAGAAAATCAAACTCCGGAAGCTTTTTCGCACGCCTATGATCTGGCTAGCAAAACCACTAGGTCAGCAAATTCCCGTAAGGCGCACCTATTCCTGAGTCGGGGAGCGCCCCAACCACTTGGCAAACTCTACGCCTATGTCTTCGAGCGTCTTCTCGGACAGCAAATCTCTCATGTTCAGCAACAACTGAAGCGGATTCATGAGCATATGACATTAGCTGTCAAGCAAAATCGTCCCGTGCTGTTTGTGTTGAATAGCATCAAACCCCTAAACAGAACGCGGAATCCTACTCTTGCTTTACAACGCCGCTTGATTAATGAGTTCGAGGTATTGCATGTTCGCGCCAACGAGCGACCAGCCCTCAGCCAAATCACAAATTTGCCCCCACTCGAGAGTCGTACCATGACCCCAATGCTAGTCATGAGAAGTGACGGCACTGATCTCGAGTGCATGCGAATCATCAACGGGCGTCCGCCACAGGACATCGATAACCCTGTACGCTCAATGCCCAATGGAATCGTCACGAATATTAGTTTGGCTCAGTCACTGGTCGAGTACTACAAAGGTTCCCCCCCAAAACTCGCAGACCTGCTCCGCATCCATCGGTTGTTGAAGAAAGTCGACATCGCAAGCGCAAAAGAGCTCGAACGGGTGATTGCGGCAGATCGCGAACGCGAACAAACCCGCGGACAGTTGATCTCCAACAAACCCAAACAGAAGTCTAACGCTGAAGAAAACCTCGCGAGCGTGCGGTGACACCGGAATGCAACACCTCAGCGGGACGCAAAGCATTCAGCGTGGCGACTCCCGCGCTTTCTGTATCAAAGCACACAGCAGCAAATCAACTCACCGAAATGCAAGTTAGGCGGGGATGGCTGGTGTCAGCAATGCTGTTCAGGGGGCGACCGTCAACCAAAATTCATTGATTCGCAATACTTTTGCCAACTCATATTTTGCATGAAGTGGCTCGCTTTTCTCGGCACCCACTTCAATCACTTGAATTTGCATTGGCCCTTGGTGGCTAATTCCATCTGCTGCTGTGATTTTCAGCTTCACAGCCTTGGACGAATCTCCCTTGGATTCCGACACGACGGCCTCGCCCGCGATGCCTTCTGGCAGCCCAGCAGCACTGAGCTGCAACTTTGCTGCGTATCCATCACGCCGCCCAATCGTGACAGGAATCTCTAGCGACTCACCAGCCTTCACTGCAAAATGGTCTGCAGCCACAGTGACCTCAACCGAAGGCTCAACAACAGCCACGGCAACCGTGTAGGCGTGTCGCATCCCAAACCCATCGACGAGATCAGAGATCTGCACCTCAACCCGTCCATCCTCTTTGGCGGTGAAATCAACACGGGCATCGTACTTACCCCGAGTTACATCATCATTGCGTCCCAACTCTTTTCCATCTTTGAGGTCAACGACACGCAGCACCGAGTCCAATATCATGCCGCTGCGTCGTGCGTGAACCTCCACGCGGTACTTCTTTCCCTTCCGGACCGCCAACTGCACTCGATCGATTTCTCCGGCCGCCGCGATTCGTCCCGAATAAGAACACGGTGTCTTTTCCATCACAGCTAGCTCTGCAGACTCGAAAAATTCATCACCTCGGGCAACATGTGACCCTTGGTACTGCCA
>CAXGRW010000884.1:0-2270 GCA_964012125.1 uncultured Rhodopirellula sp. | reverse complement strand
GAAACAATGATCGTTATCGTTTGCACGTGGGCTCGTTTCCAAGGCCAATTGCTGTGGTCCCAGCTGGGGGGCCACCAGGCGCGTTGATTGATATGACTTTCGTGTCAGCGACGGGGGATGCTTGGATCGAAAAAGTACAGCTACCCAGTCAGCCGCAGGAAGCGTTCCCGCTAGTGGTTTCCAACGATCAAGGATTCAGCCCTTCGCCCAACTTCATCCGGGTTCAGGATATGCCAAACGTGGTTGAGCAGGAGCCAAACAACAGTTTCAAACAGTCGACAGTTGGTGCCCTGCCAGGAGCGTTTTGCGGCTTTGTGGGTGAACCAGGTGACACAGATTTCTTCAGCTTTGAAGCCAAGAAAAACCAGACGGTATCGATCAAACTCTTCGCTCGTAAAATCTTGCGATCCGAACTGGACGGTGTGATTAATGTGTATAACGCTGCCGGTAGTCGGGTCGGGGGGAATGATGACTCCGGTGGTCCAGACAGCAGGTTGGATTACAAAATTCCAGCAGATGGGATTTATCATGTCAGCGTCAATGATCACCTCAGGAATGGCGGTCCCGGCTACGCCTATCGCCTTGAAGTGCAGTTGGTGCAACCCGATCTCGTGCTAACGCTGCCGGATCGTCAGCGGTATGTGGCGACGCAGATCAATGTGCCTCAGGGCAACAACGCAGCCGTGATGATCAATGCTACTCGTCAGCGAGTGAGCGGTGCGATCGATATTTCCGGCTTGAATTTGCCAGAAGGAGTGACAGTGACTCCAATTCAGATGCCGGCGAATCGCACGACCGTTCCGTTGTTACTGAGTGCAACACCAGAAGCAAAATTGGACGGGAGGTTAGTCAACTTTGTTGGCAAAATTGCTGACAACCCGACAGCCGGTCGTTACACCCAACGGCATCAGTTGTTGATCGGCCAAAACAACAGCGTCGTGTACGACTACAACGCCGATCGCGCGGCAGTGTCGGTTATCAAGGCCTCCGCCTGTAGTTTCGAAATTGTGCAACCTCAAGTACCCATCGTTCGAAACGGCTCGATGGAACTTGTTGTGAAAGTCGATCGTGGCGACTTTGAAGGCGACATTCCCATCCGCATGTTGTACAACCCGCCCGGAATCGGATCAGCTGGAAGCGTGACCATTCCCAAAGGCAAGAATGAGGCCAAGATTTCCCTGACTGCCAATTCATCGGCAGCCATTGGAGAGTGGCCGTTGATTGTTTATGCCGTTGTCGGTGGGATCGAGATCGCCACGATGCCGGTAACACTGACCATTGAAGATCGCCTATTCGCGTTTGAGTTTCCGAAAACTTCAGCGGAACTGAATGCGGATGCAGACGTTCTCGTAGAAGTGGAAGTGTTGCGGGATTTTGCTGGAACATGTGAGCTTGAGTTGGTGGGCTTGCCCGCTGGCGTTGTTTGCGAGCAGAGCAAGGTCGAGGTGAAGAACGATACCGAGCAAGTTAGTTTCGCAGTCAAAGTTGGCGAAAAAGCGAGGGTCGGGCAGCACAAGACTCTCGTCGTACGTGCGACGGTCAGTCAAGAAAAAGGAATCGTCAGACAGACGCAAGGCACAGGAACACTTCAGGTTGACAAACCTATCCCCGCGCCCGTCACCAAGCCAAAGCCAAAACCGGCCAAGCCGGCTGCAAAGCCAGTTGCGAAGCCAACCGCCCCAGTAAAGAAGAAACCGCTCAGCCGGCTCGAGCAGCTTCGGTTGATGCGACAGGGCAAAACTGAAGCACCAGAGTAGTACCGTTCCTGTGCGAACGACTTCGTCACAAAAATTAAAAATACGAATAACTCACTAACCTGACTGGTGCACCATGTTCCAGTCCGATGGAAAGACCCGAAGGTATCAATATGATGCGTCGACTATCCCTGACAATTGCTCTTACTTCTTTCATCGTGTCGGGAACGATGGCGGCTGAACCAGAGCCAGCAACGGCTTCTGCCTCAGCATCCAGTGGCCCCGTGGCCGTCGTTGGAGGCTTGTCGGTTTATCCGGAAGAGATCCGGCTGGATACCGCACGGGACTACCAGGCATTCGTAGCGATTGTGCGTCGTGATGACGACGTCACGCAGGATGTTACCGATTCAGTCAAGTGGAGCGTGGCCGATGGCAAGTTTGCCAAGATCGATGGCAACCGATTGTTGCCAGTTTCCGACGGGGAAACGGAGCTGATCTGCAGCAACGGTACTAGTGAGGTCAGGATTCCAGTCAAGGTCGGTAGCAGCACCGCGAAACTCCCGATCAGTTTTGAAA
>CAXGRW010000883.1:0-2273 GCA_964012125.1 uncultured Rhodopirellula sp. | reverse complement strand
GGCAAAGGCGGCAAGAAAGCCGCTACCCAAGGCCCTCTCGCTGCTTTGACGCCGCTTATATCGCCATCAATCTGCCCGGTCTCCTGATCCTCGACCTGTGAACTGGGCTTCCGCCCACTGGCTTCCACTGGGTCGACCGCCTGACCGGGACTGGCAACTTGACCGGGCGTTGGAAGATCGTGGCTCACGCGTGCAGGCGCGTTGCCAACAACCTTCATGCGTTCCGGAAATGGCCTAGCAGCAAAGGTGGTAACCCCAAACTGTGCAGCGAGGCGGACGCAAAGCTCCTCTCGAATAGCCTGATCACCTCCAACCAATGCCAACGAAGGTGTTCCCTGGTCGATATGTTTCGCGAGTCGCTCCAATGTCCACCCGAATCGCGGATCTTTGTAATGGGCAGCAACGTCACAAGCAGGCCTCAGTACAAATTGACGTGCCGTGTAGCGTGGATGAGGAACGATCAAACCGGTGCCACCACCAACCAATTCGCCGTGCAGCACCACGTCCAAGTCGATCGCTCGCGCCCCCCAACGCTGCCGTCGCTTCCGCCCCAAATCCGTCTCTATCGCTTGCAGGCAGTCCAAGATTTCTCTCGCGGACGCTTGCGTATCAAATGCAGCAACAGCATTCAAAAACGGCTCTTGCCCAGTAGGGCCACCAATGGGAGGCGTTTCGAACAGACGACTAGCCTGCAATCCAACGACGCTCGGCAGGCGAGCCACAGCCTTGGCAGCATCAGCAATCAAAGCGTGCCGGTCGCCCAGGTTGCTGCCGAAACTGATCAAACATTGGGACTTCACGATGCCTATTCACCTGCGTTTACGAAACCGTGGCCGTCCATGACTGGGCTCAAGGACATCAAAGCATAGACGATGCGGCGGGAAAATCTTGCACCGATGTGAGTTCTGGTGGCGGAAGGCAGCGAATTGCTCCGTCGCCCTTACTAAAAATTGCCGGCCGCGTATCTCCCTGCCAATTTACGCAGGCGATGGATCGCCGACTAGAGATTGGAGCAATGCACCCGATTGTTTGTCTTATCGCTATCGTCGTTCGGCGAGGTGTGCGTTCCCCGTGTTTTGTGCGAGAATAGGCGAGCGTGCTCCTCTTGAACTTTCTCAATTAGTCAACGACCTCGTTGCCTGCTAGAACAGCCCCCTATGCCCTCAGAAGATCAAGAAAACGCTGAACAGAGTCCGGATCAGGTATTTCTGTCCGCTGCTTTATTTGAGCTCGCCCTTGCAGCTTTGGCGCTGTTTTTGGGCTGGGCAATCGGCCCCTCCGCACGAGAAACAATCCCAAAGTTCGCAGTGGATGAGCTATGGCCCATTTTGAGTAGCATTTTACTAGGCTGCGTCGCAGCTGGACCGATCTTACTGTTTGTCGAAATCATCCGTCGCATCCCTTGGGAACCGATTCGCGAACTTGAACGCCTGACGGATGACGGGATGCTCCGCAGTTTGCTGCAACTACGTCCACTCGAACTGATCATGATTAGTATGTGCGCTGGAATCGGCGAGGAGCTTCTTTTTCGGGGCTGGCTCATGTACTGGCTCGCAAATCTGATTGGACTTGCAGAGTTTTCAGGTGGTGCCACTTCTTCGATAGCGATTGGAATCGCGTTGGTCGCATCGTCTTTGGTTTTTGGTCTTTTCCATCCCATCACCAAACTTTACGTATTCTTGGCTGCATTGATGGGACTCTACTTTGGAGGCTTGGTGCTTTACACGGGAAATCTGCTGGTCCCGATTGCCGCACACGCAACCTACGATGCGGTGCAACTGATTCTCACTGCCCGTAGCGAGCGACGTGAAGTGAGTCAGGCGACCTAGCATTTCAATGCTGCTCCAGCACCGAAATCTCCGCACACTCCAGTAATCTCCGCACAAAACTCCGCACACCACAGATCAGGCGTGGGCAACACAACTGCGACAACACGAAAATGTTCGTTAACTCCCGATGCAATATCAAGTATCATGGGGTGAGTGAGTCACAGAGCGATTAAGCAACTCAGTGACCGTGGTTTCCCTCGCAGTTACATCAAGCCGTTCCAGCGAAAACCATTTCCTGCCCGCCTTCAAATCCCATCTCAGGTCTCTCGATGCTGAGCATGCATCTGCAATCTGCTATCACCCGCGTTTACGCCGCATCACAATCAGTGGGTGTACGTACCTGCATCGCTAAGTTACGGACGCACCAAAGGTATAGGACTGAGCTTCAACCCTTTTTCATCGCAAGCCTTGTTGCACTGCAGATGACGTCCACAACTTTTGGTG
>CAXGRW010000882.1:0-2275 GCA_964012125.1 uncultured Rhodopirellula sp. | reverse complement strand
TGCTGTCATCGCCTGCCATTGCGACTGCGGAGCAAACGCTTGAAGTCGCAGTGCCGTTTAGCAACAACATGATTTTGCAGCGGCAGGTTGAGGTTCCTGTGTGGGGATTTGATAAGCCCGGCACCAAGGTGATCGTTGAATTTGCTGGGCAGCAGAAATCCACGATTGCGAATCAACAGGGGGATTGGATGGTTCGTCTTGATCCTCTCACCGCCTCGCGAGAGGAACGAATCTTAAAAGTTGCAAACGATCGAAATGAGATTATCTCTCTCGAAGCTGTGTTAGTGGGAGAAGTCTGGTTCTCATCAGGGCAATCCAACATGGTGTGGACCGCCGGCAGCAGTATGTGCCGAGATATTGCAAGTGAGATTGCGGGTTCAAAGACCAGTATCCCAATCCGTGAGATCAGTATCAGTACTGTTTCAGCGTTGTATCCGCAGAAAAAGGCAACGTCTGAGCAAGGATGGCAAACACATCAAAGCGCCAGTGGGTTTTCTGCCCTGTCGTTGGCGTTTGCCTATGAACTGTACAAGGAGTTGGATGTTCCGGTCGGTATTCTTCTCAGCGCGCATAGCAATACGCGGATCGAGGCGTTCACTCAGCGTCAGGCAATTACGAAGCATGCGGGGTTAACGGTTGATGCTGACTTGATTCGAGACGCGGACCCGACGGGTGAACAAGGACGCAAAGCGTTTGATCGTTACTACGAAGATCTGGCATCGTGGCAAAAAGTTGCGGGACAGGCTGCTGACGCTGGTGGACGCATTGCGTCGCGTCCGGCATTACCAGGCATCGCTGGGATGTGGCGGGGGCCGTCGCAATTTTTTAACGGGAAGATCAATCCTGTCATTCCTTATGCAGTTCGCGGTGCTATCTGGTGTCAGGGAACCAGTAACTCGGGAGACGGGAGGATTTACGCTGCTCGCATGGAAGCACTTGTCGATGGCTGGAGAAACGCGTGGGGGATGCCTGAAATGCCTTTCTACTTTACCCAGATGCAGTGCTATGGCTCACCGGACGCTGACAATGTGGGCTTTGCCGATATTCGTCAGGTTCAACACAAGTTTTTTATGGAAAATCGGAACCACGTCGGAATGGTCGTGCAATCAGATTTGAATTCCGCACGCCCCCAGGGGATTCACTATTTCAACAAGCTACATCCTGGAATGCGAATGGCACGCTGGGCTCTCGCAAAGCAGTATGGACGCGACATTGCTTACACTGGCCCGATCTACACCGGATATAAAGTGAAAGGAAACAAAGTCATTGTTTCATTCGAACAGGACAGTTTGTTTGGTGGTCTGATGATCGGTAGCAAAGGCATGGCGAAGGATTACCGCGAAGAAGGTCAGTATGTTGAGCCTGCGAAACCAGACCCACAGGGGCAGTTGAACCATTTTCGACTTTGCGGCAAAGACAAGGTTTGGCACGCGGCCCAAGCAGTGATTTCGGGTGACAACGTGGTTGTAAACTGTGCGAGTGTCCCCGAGCCGATTGGTGTGCAATATGCGTATAACGCTGTGCCTGAGAATTCGAATCTCTATAACAAAGCAGGGTTGCCGGCGACGCCATTCGCTGTTGTTGATGGCAAACTGATTTTTGAAGAGGACGATCTTGAAAAGGCTGCGGCACTCAAAGCACGTTATGCCCAGTACACCGATCCTGACTACCCGATTTTGCAAGTTGTCGAATACTTCAGGGATGGCGCGGTCATTCAACGTGATCGCCCCATTCCGGTTTGGGGGCACGCAAATAAGGGAGTGGAAGTGAAGGTCACTTTAGGCGGCGTGACACGGACTGCCGTGGCGAACGATTTGCAACAGTGGGCCGTTGAGTTTCCTCCACGTCAGGCTTCCAGTATCCCAATTTCACTCTCGGTGATTGCAACGCATGGCCATGCGAAGACCGTGAGCAATATCCTTGTGGGTGATGTCTGGTATCTGACAGGCTCAACGTTATTGAACGGAGAAATGGCGTTCAATTCACGAGTCCAAGGAGCGGTTCCACCTGATGAGTTGCCTTTGGTTCGTGAATTCAGACGCAAGACCAGCGCTAGTAGTTTCACGACACCCAGAAAACGTAAGTTTGAAACTGGAGGCGGTAAGTACCGGTCCTCATGGATGGGAACTGATGATTGGGATGGTGACCGGGGGGTCACGATGTTTGCCTATCACTTTGCCAAGACGCTTAATCGCAAAGGGATACCGCAAGGGTTCATTACCATGTCCTCTGGACGTGGTGGACGATCCAGTCAAATGGCATCACCGCTTTCTTG
>CAXGRW010000881.1:0-2281 GCA_964012125.1 uncultured Rhodopirellula sp. | reverse complement strand
AATTCGCGAAGTAGCGTTTGTGCCTCGTCAAGCATCTTATAACGCTCCTCGAGCTCGCCCGAAGATCGTGACGCAATCACCAAAGTCAGCGCTGTTTCAAAACCCAAAATGTCACGCATTCCTGCCGGCAACAATCGACTTGTTTCAAGGCTCTCGAGATAATCAAGTGCCGTATCGTGATAGCCACGATTACGAAGCCCATCCAAAAATTCCAGCGCGGGCTCCTCGGCAAGGACGGGTGCGCACACAACCGGCGCACAAAGGACACAGAAAAAACAGCAAACAGAAAGAAGAACCAAAAATGGTCTCACCCAAATACCTTGCCTGCAGCACTTGCGTGAAGAAATGCAACGCTGTGCCGAAGAAAAATCAGCTACTGCGCCCCGGTCAAGACATTGACCTGGCTGCTGCTCAAGCACTTCATCAACACAATTGTCGTTCTGTGGGTTCCTCATCACGATTCAATGCTCCATTCCGCTTGCCTCAAAACAGCCTTGGGAGACTGCTTCATCCGTTCGTACCAAACCGTCAGCAACCTTCCGCCCGAAAGTTCTACGGTGCTGGGATAGCCTAAATCTCCCCCAACGCCATCAGATGCAATACTTAATGGTTCACTCCATGATTCCCCAGAATCTTGACTCAGCCTAGCTTGAATACCAAACGGTTTTCGCCGATGTCCGTAACTCATCAGGAGACGACCATCACTCAAACGCAGCAGATGTGACGGCAATCCCCACACACCGATTGAGTGCGGGATCGTCCATGTTTTTCCACCGTCTTTTGACTCGCACTGCAATGTTTCTCGATTGTCCGCAGTATTGTGGTTTCGAATTTGGACAATGATTGTGCCGTCACCCACTTCTACCGCGTGCAACTCGTGATAATTTTTCGCGTCATCACCTGGACGTGTCGGAATTTCAGCAAGCCATGTCCAACTTTGACCGTCATCAGCCGATTGACAGACGCCCACCGTCCGAGATGGATCCCACAACTTGACGCCTGCATAAAGCTGCCTTCCGTCTGATAACTGAATTGGCCCGTGCGGACTATTCACAATGCTGGGGTAACGCTCGGACCAAGTAATACCACCATCAGTCGAGCGTATCATCCACTGGCCCAGTTCGTCCTGCCTCTGCTTCTCGTTCAAACGCTCATGCACTGCCAGCCAGTTTTGCAATCGATCTTTGGGCCACCCTTGCTCACTGTCTTTTTGACGAATCGCCTTCTTTAATTCGTAATCAACGTAGGCCAGCGAGGTGAAGGTAGTCACCAGCAGAGACCCGTTGGCTGTTTCCAGCACTCCAGCATCGCGATCATCAATCGCTCCGTCTAACAGCGTCCGCGGCCACGACCATGTTTTCCCTTCGTCGTCGGACTTCATGAAGTCAACGCGTCCAAACGGACAGACATGCTGCTCTCTTCCTCCCGACCAAACGACAAGCAACTGTCCATTGGAACGCCGCGTCAAGGTTGGCCATCCACAGTAATATCCGTCGTCACGGCTTATCACGCGTGTTGAATGCACGCGAACGGTTGGGGCAACAACGCTATCTGCTGGAGCGTCGACATCCTGCCCCAACGAAACCGATGACCGCCCCAACATCGCCACAACAGGAGACACCAAAGCGGTGACTAGCCCGCTTCCCATCGTACGCCTAGAAAATTTGCTTGTTCGCATCGCAGTTTCTGAAAGTGATAGAGGAAAACATTTCAACTCAATGCATCGCTGCCCGCCACCCTTGGCAACGACAGCAAGCGTTTACCTGTACCATGAATGTAACAGATTCATACAGCAAGTTTCTTCAGATCCCACCGCCATCGCGTGCAACACTGAAACACGACCTTATCTAACCTATCGCGTGCCTCAATTACTTTTTTTCTCGATGAAGCAGCGCAGATCGGTTGTGTACCGAGTACTGCTCAAACGCAGTACCGCACCACACCCTCAGTCACCGCCTCACAGCCGGGTGTTTTTTCGCACACTCTTTTCGGGGTTGAATCCAGAAAAACGAAGGAATGGGGAGTACACACCTCGAGTCACTCAGGTCAGCCATCGCATTCCGGATGCTGAAAACCAGCGACCTTCAAACAGACAAAGAACAACGTTAATCGGAAGTTGCTCCTTTTCTGGATGCGCTGTCAGAGCGACCAGAAGAGCCAAATGATCTCAAGAGGCGTGGGGATTACCTGCCGAGATTCAGGACACTGAAATTCAGCACGCTGAAATCTGGGATGCTGCGACTCAGAATGCTGCGACTCAGAATGCTGCGACTCAGAATGC
>CAXGRW010000880.1:0-2289 GCA_964012125.1 uncultured Rhodopirellula sp. | reverse complement strand
AGTCATCAGCCGACGTGCTGGAAATTTCCCAATGGATTCGGTACCGGAAAACAGAAAACGCGGTTTTGTCAGAGTTGAAATGAAGTGGACACGTGTTGTCATTGGCTTTGGTTGTTTAGCCACCTGTTGGGCAATGTGCTCTCCGCAGATTTTTGCACAGTCAGCGAACACACCGGAGGTGGCCAACCACGCCGCGTTAGACCCGACGGAACTGAAAGCACAAGCCACCAAGGTGCTGAGTTCCTATTGCGTGTCGTGCCATGGTTCGGACAAACAGGAAGGCGAAGTACAGCTGCATGCGTTGGACTCGATCGATGCGGTTGATCAACAAGGATTATTTCGCCAGGTTCAAGAAGTCGTTCACCTCAGCGAAATGCCGCCCGAAGATGCCAAGCAGCCAACAGACGCTGAACGCAAAATCCTGCTGCAATGGTTAACAAGCCAACTCACCGGCAAAGTAGCTAAAGCCCTCGCCGAAAAACTGCAACGTTTCGAATACGGCAACGTCGTTGACCATGCCGAATTGTTCTCTGGAAAAAATGCAAATTTGCCAGGTTACACAGATGACCGCCGGTGGCTGATCAGCGAATTTATCTTCAACGAAAAAATCAATCGATTACTCGATTACCAACCAGCGCGGACGATCTATGGGGCCTCGCAACAGGTGCAAGGTGACAGCGGAGTCCACTGGAGCCCCAAAACGGAACGTGGCAACAAGTTTCGTCGAACCATCGCTAACCCTTACTTGCTCCCTGCCAAGGTAGGGGTTCGATACAGCGTTCACAAACGACTCAATACGGGTCACCTGTTAACGATGGTGGGTAATGCCAAGCGAGTCGCAGGACACATGTCCACCGAAGCAACAATGAAGGCCCATTACCCGGCCATGTACATTCTGATGAAACCCGAATTGGATCACCGCGAAACAGTCCGTTCACGTGAAACGTTCCTACGAACTTATCCATTCATGGAGCAATTGCTCAAAGAGATTTACGGTCCCCAGCACGAGAAGCTCCTTCCCAAGCTGATTCGACAAGAAATCCCGTACCCCGGCGCACCCAAGCATTCAACCAGTGGAATTCAAGCACGGCACGAGAACATTGAGTTTCTTGACCGCTTTAACAGAGAAGACATTCAGGCCATCCTGCAGGGGATCGCAATCTACAAACGAACTGCTTACGCGGTCGAAGAGGTCAAAACAGAAAGCAAAGCCGACCGCAACGGGAATGCTGTCTGGTCTCCCTACAGTACTGCCAATCGAGCCGAATTCGACAACATCATCCTGCAATGTGAACGAGACTGGACTCGAGAGGGCGTCACTGACTATCGGATCCAAAACCGCATCGTCACCATGAAACTGTTCTATGACACATGGGACATGAACCGACTCTATAGCCACATCCAAAAGCTGGCCTTCAGCCAGCCGACGTACGTGCCGCTAAGCGACATCGAGATGGGGACCCTGATTGAAACCATCAAAAAGTATCGCAAGCGTGGTGATACTCATCAGCAAATCATCGAGAAGTGCCTCAACGATTGGAAGACCTCCTTCAAATCATCACAACACGCCGATGCGGCAAACGAGAATGATCTGATCACGCAGGTGATCATCGAGTTGTATCAGCAGATTCATGAACGCGCCCCGACGCCGGCTGAGATTGCTGACAACACGGCACAGTTCAAATTGCACGCGGCCAAGCTCGATCGTCAAAAAGCGATTGGAAAACTGATCGAATCACTGCTTTTGAGTACGGAATTTGCCTATCGTACTGAGTTCGGACAAGGCAACCCGGACGAACACGGACGACGCACGATGCCGCCACGCGATGCCAGTTACGCGCTCGCCTACGCCCTGACGGATGCCAGCCCCGATCAAGAACTGATTCAGGCCGTCAACCAACATCGACTCAACTCACGCAAAGATTATGAACGTGAAGTGCGTCGCATGCTGGAACGCCGCGACCAGTGGTACATCATTGACGAAAATGTCCAAGCCACCAACCTGAACGCCAGTGCCACAAACCAGCCGATCCGAAAGTTGCGTTTCGTTCGAGAGTTCTTCGGATACCCCAAGGCACAGGAAGTCTTCAAAGATGACTCAAGGTTCGGCGCAGGACGACACGAGCAGGCAGTCAGCCGCCTGATCGACGAAGCAGATATGCTCGTCGAACACATCCTGGAAAACGACTCCAATGTGTTTGAAGAATTACTGACCACCGACAAGTTCTTTGTCTATCACTCAGGCGACAATCAGACGATGGCCGATGGCGCTGGTCAACTGAAACAGGT
>CAXGRW010000879.1:0-2292 GCA_964012125.1 uncultured Rhodopirellula sp. | reverse complement strand
ATGGTGGATCATGCTCAGATGTTGAGGTTCTTGAGGCTTCGCTGCCAGTCGGCAGTGCCGCTTGAAAGTGCTGGTGGGCAACCTTTGTAAGCGAGTGTTGCGTGAGTCGGATCTTTTCGACCGGTGGCTCTGTGGGTTGTGTCAGCTTTTGTTCGGACTGTTGGGCCGTCGTCGTGTGGTTTGAGGGAAGTGTTTCACTGACCGGCAGGAAAGCGAGTTGGTGGTGTGCAGCGGTACCGAGTGGGGAACCAAGTGCAGAACTTAACTTTTTATCTGGATGCCGAGGGCTTAGCGAAGCAATGCAGACTACTGACAACAAGGACGCAGCGGCCACGCAAGCTAGCGAGGCAATTGTTTTCTTGAAGAACGTCGGCGGGCTGGGGGCATTGCTATCGGAAGCGTCATCAGCACTGCCGACACATTGAGCATCGGGGGTAACCGGGGGTGCCGCTACTGGTGGTGCGCCAGCGTTTGAGCGATGGGAAATCATCTCACTTCTCCTGTTTCAAACGACCAAAGATAAGAAATCGTGACTCTCGGAGTTCCATTTCAAGCTAACACTATCAGTTCGCTGTTCCAATGAAAAAGCTGGCACATTGATATTAAAATTTTTGTTTGGCTCGCGAGCTTTCGCCATATTCCCACGCCTACCGGGTTGCGGCACGACCTTTGCATTTTGTCAGTGTGGGAGTAACCCGTACGCATGTTGCTGAGGTGTTGGATGAACACTACGAATAGTGATGTCGCGAAGTGACGATGCTTTGTGCATAGCGTTTACTCATGTCCAGTAAGGTGAAGAGTCCATGCATGTACGACCTGGGTCGGATTTACAACATCTACGAGCACATGGCCTGTCCGGTAAACGACCTGTTGGGGGAAGGTGTTTTTCGGGGACTACGGCAATGCGGGCGTCATCAGGAGGCATGCGAGAAGTGCCGAGCGTTCTGGTAGTTTGTTTTCGACCACATGTTCATGGATAGCATGGGCTCCATCACCAACCGCTCCCAGCCCATCCAGGGTTGGGCAATATTGGCTGGTCCAGTTTCCATCGGACCCTCCCCCCGCTGCTGCCTGTTCGATATCGATTCCGAGTTGATCGGCGGCAGTACGTGCGTTTTGCCAAAGCTTTTGATTTCCCGGAGTCGATTCCAGTGGGGGTCTTTCGATGCGACCTTGGATATCCAGTCGTGTCCCTTCGACAGTGGGCTTGATTGCGTGGATTGCTTTTTCGATTCTTCGAGCTTCTTGTTGGGTGGTGACACGCACATCAATTTCGACTCGGCATTCCGGTGCGATCACATTGGGACGCATGCCACCGTTGATGACTCCGACGTTCACGCTGGTTCCTGATGTCGCGTCATTCATGGTGAACAGTTTTTGGATCACATGCGAAACCTCATGAATGGCACTGATGCCTTTTTCCGGATCCAGTCCCGCATGCGCGGCACGTCCATGGACCGTGATTTGGAATCTGCCCACTCCTTTGCGTTGTGTCTTGAGGTTTCCATGTGGGCCGAGCGAAGGTTCTACAACAAAAGTGCGATTCACCACGCGTGCTAAACGTTCAATTTGTATGGCTGATTCATGGCTACCAATTTCTTCGTCTGAGTTCATGAAGAAGATGGGGGTCACCGGTGGGTTCATTCCTAATTCACGTAAGGTCTGCACGGCGAATACTGCTTGGACCAAGCCAGCTTTCATGTCGTAACTACCGGGGCCGTGAAGGCAACCATCTCGCGATTCCACTGGCATTGTTTCCAAAGTGCCCAAAGGCCAAACCGTATCGACGTGTCCCAAAATGAGTTGCTGGGGCTGTTGCTTTTGGCGATTGCAGGGAATCGCAAGCATCTGACCACCAGATTTGTTGCCTGAAAGGAAGCGACAACGGTATTCCATGGACTCCAGCATGCAAGTGAATAGCTCAAAGACTGGACGTTGCATGTTCGGCAGTTGTGAAGGACTCTCCAGGCGGATTGCGTTCTTGAGCATGCTGAGCATGTCAGCTTGCTTCTCGAACGATCGTGAGAGAATTGTGGCTGCAACGGCCGTGTTGATTTCGGTCATCCGTGGTGTCCTGACGGTGCTGTGCGTGATTTTTGCAGGTCGCGTGAAAGTGGCTTCACCGTGATGGGGATGGTCAATGAAGATTATGCGGTGATTCGCTGCATTACGAGAACCAGCTTTGGCTGATTGCGCCGAACACTTGTCCAGCGAGAACATATTATAGCACTCGGGTACACTTTCCTCGTTATTCACGCGATCGATTAAACTGATGAGATGTTTTTAGAACGC
>CAXGRW010000878.1:0-2292 GCA_964012125.1 uncultured Rhodopirellula sp. | reverse complement strand
AACAACACCAACAACATCTCAATCGCCGGCATTTCTTTGGCCGATCAGCAACCGGTATCGGGACAGCGGCTCTTGCATCGCTGCTGCAACGTGATGGATTCGCGACTGAAGGTGTGACAACTGGGGGAGAGGCAACTGGAGCTGAATCGCCTCGAATTGGCGGACTGCCCGACCTGCCACACTTTGCGCCCAAGGCCAAGCGAGTGATTTACCTGTTTCAGAACGGGGCTCCTACCCATGTCGACCTGTTTGACTGGAAACCCAATCTCAAAAAAAAGCATTCCGAACCTGTTCCTAATTCTTACATCGGTGACCGGCGTTTCAGCACAATGACGGGCAAGGCAGATGGCAAACTGCTACTGGCCCCAGTGGAACCTTTTTCCCAACATGGTGAATCGGGTGCTTGGGTCAGCAATTTCATGCCCCACACCGCAAAAGTCAGCGACGAATTGTGTTTCGTTAAAAGCATGCACACCGAACAGGTCAATCATGCCCCCGCGATCAACTTCAATCTCAGCGGAGCCGAAATGCCGGGACGACCTACGCTGGGAGCGTGGCTGTCTTATGGGCTAGGTAGCGAAACGGATGAGTTACCAGCTTTTGTTGTGATGACCAGCATCACCAAGAACACGAGCTGCGGGCAAATTTTTTACGACTTTTATTGGGGCAACGGGTTTCTGCCATCCCGTTATCAGGGTGTCAAGTTCCGGGGCAGTGGTGATCCTGTGCTGTATGTTTCAAATCCTGATGGCATCAGCCGTGAGGTTCGGCGAGGTTGGCTGGATGATATCGCCGCCATCAACGAACTGAAACTTCAGGAATTTGGTGATCCCGAAATCGCAACACGGATTGCTCAGTACGAGATGGGCTTTAAGATGCAGTCCAGCATTCCGGAGCTGGCAGATTTTTCGGATGAGTCACAAGAAACACTGAACCTTTATGGCCCTGATGTAAAGGAGGCAGGCACCTTTGCACACAACTGCCTGCTTGCTCGCCGATTGATTGAACGTGGCAGCCGATATGTCCAATTGATGCATGCAGGCTGGGACCAGCACAACAGTCTGACGACGGAACTTTACAACCAATGCCGAGACACGGATCAGCCCAGCGCGGCTTTGGTGATGGATCTGAAACGACGCGGCTTACTCGAGGACACGCTCGTGATCTGGGGTGGTGAATTTGGCCGCACCCCTTTCCTTCAGGGCGACATCAACAATCGCCCAAGGTGGGGGCGTGATCACCATCCCTATGCCTACACCGTCTGGATGGCCGGTGGCGGAGTCAAACCAGGCATCAGCCATGGGTCGACTGACGACTTGGGAATCAATGTTGCCGATGACCCTGTGCATGTGCATGACTTTCAAGCAACCCTCATGCACCTGCTGGGAATCGATCATGAACGGCTGACCTACAAGTTTCAGGGCCGTCAATTCCGACTGACCGACGTCCATGGCAAAGTGGTTGACAACATTCTCGCCTGAGCCGACATTTTTCTGTTTATACTATGCGGCCTGCCGATCACGAGATTGGCAGGGCTCCGAAAGTCTGGGCCCCCAAGATCGTGGCCCCACCACTTTAAATTCCTGTCACCAAGTGAGCGCCGGATATCCACGACGTCAAGAGTCTTCTATCCTTCAGCGGGCCAGGTATCCTTCAGCGGGCCAGGTAGAAAACAAACACATCACTGATTTACAGTTTGATTGAATCACACGCACTTTCTCTCCCCCTCACCCCCCCTTTCTATTGCAGGTGAAACGATGACCGACCACGCACAGATTCGCCGCCGCCGCTTCATGACTCTTTCAGCAGCCGGTATTGCCGGCACGGGCTTGATGCAACGCTTTGGACAAACCGCTCACGCGGACACCAAATCCGAGCAAAAGCCATGGCTACGAAAGACTCTCAAAGTTGGAATGATTCGCTCCAAGGGATCGCTGACAGACAAGTTCAATCTGGCCAAGGAAGCGGGATTCGAAGGTGTAGAGCTGGGCACTCCCGGAATCGACGTCGAAGCAGCCAAAAAAGCCGCCAAGGAATCAGGCATCATCATTGACGGAACCGTGGGTGGCTATCACTGGGGTCAGCGGCACACCGACCCCGACCCAAAAGTTCGTGAAGTTGCACTCGAAAAACTCAAACAGGGCCTGAAAGAGACTGCAGCAGTTGGTGGCAAAACAATGCTGTTGGTGCCAGGTCATGGAAAAGATGGCACAGATGCCGAGGTCATGGAACGAGCGCAAGCTGCCATCCGGTCTGCTTTACCCGTCGCCCAAGAACAAGGCGTGTCGATCC
>CAXGRW010000877.1:0-2294 GCA_964012125.1 uncultured Rhodopirellula sp. | reverse complement strand
CGGCTAAAAGTTTTCCTCGATGCCATGGCTGATGAAAAGCCCGACGCTTTACTGCAGCTCGGCGACTTCGCCTATCCAACCAAAGGCAACGAAGTCGTGACCCAAGCGTTCCAGCAAGCGCATCCACGAACCTTGCATGTGCTTGGCAATCACGAGATTGATGGAGGACATACTTTTGATGAGGTTGCCAAGCTGTGGGGAATGAAAGGGAGGTACTACACGGAAAATGTGAACGGGCTGAATCTGATCGTCCTTGATGGCAATGAAAAATCAGCAGATCACACCAGCGGCTATCCTTCGCACATGGGACAGGAACAGCTGGAATGGCTTGCCACACAATTGAAGACGCTCAGCGGCCCAATCATTGTCTTCAGCCATCAGCCACTGGCAGGCCCATCATCGATCGATAATGCGAAAGCCGTCCAGAAGCTACTCAACTCTGCCGCTGACAAAGTTCTCCTGGCTGTCAACGGACACACGCACATCGACGAGGTCGTACGCGTTGACAACATTTCGTACCTGCACATCAACTCTGCGTCCTACAAATGGGTCGGCGGTTCCTACCGCAACCAAAGCTATCCAGCAGCGATCCACTCAAAATTCCGCTGGATCGAATACACGTGCCCCTACCGCGATAGTCTTTTTACAACGCTAACCATCGACCCAGACACTGGCCAGATTGACGTTCAAGGTCGTGAAAGTCACTGGGTGGGCAAATCACCGTCGCAGCTTGGAGTTGCGTCCAAACCTAATCTGGTTGATGGAAAGCAAATTTGCCCGAGGATTCGCGGCAGACAGATAGTCAGAAGTGAAGCTAGGAAAAAATGAAACTCCAGATGTCGCGTCACGCAACAAAGCACATCCGCCAAGCAAACAAAAGCTCCTTTTTTAAAGGCATGCCTTCCCCCCCGAGCTGCTCCACCCAAGGTGTAGATTCACCCAATTGCTCACTCGCGGTGATCGCAGTGAAAAGCGATAGCCAGCTAAAACCTGCAATGCTACCTGCATGCTAGTCCTGTGATCTGCCTCTCACTCTACCCGCGAGAAAATCCATCATGCCAATTTCCTGAGAACTGGCGTCCGGGCAGCGACTACTGGTAATGGCGGTTTACCGAAGCCCAAGGATTTTGCGTGCGACTTTGCATGCAGCCTCCATAAAATCACACCAAGGTCGACTCAGCCCCCGCGACGCCCCATTCCCTGATATTTCGCCAGCCACGATCCGAGGCCGGTGGGCTAAAAACATTTGCTCGGCACCAGCACCAAACCGAGAAAGCGACAGGCCCGAACCCCACGAACGCCTTCTTTCTGCAAAGCTATTGCAGGTGCAATATTTGTTTTGTTTTTCCACTTTTGATGCTTGACGAACCATTGGATTGGGATCATTGTAACGATTGTGGGCTTTACCAAGGTTAACGGTTTTGAATCCTTTGAAACGACCCAGGTCTCTACTCCGCGTACTTACATGAATCTGCTGCAAACAGTTCTTTCAAGCAGTCTGTGCTGTGTGATTGCCTTTGGCTACACACCAGCGTGGTTGCACGTGAGCGTTTGCCACGATTATCACGCTGCCGGATCGGACAGCGGCAATGCTGACCTGCCTTGCCTTCATCGCTGCGGTCATTCGCACAGCGATGCAACTGGGATCCCGAGCGACGAAGCGTTAAGGGATACGGACGAACAACCGTCCGAGCACGGGCACGACTCCGAAACTTGCTTCGTATGTCAGTCTCTTGGCAACGCCAATGGTCTGACTTTGCAATGGGATACGCCACTCCAAAGCACTCGCCTGTGCGAGCCAGTCTTCACCCCCGGCGAGTTTGCTCTCGTTGACCCTTCTCTTTCGATCGCACAACCGCGCGGTCCACCTGCTCGGGTTTAAAGCTCTTTGATTGGCGGCACGCGGAACGTGCACCTGACGCCAGTCATGTGGGTTGCTCTTAGCAGAGCCGGAGGCCTGATCAACTTGACAAGGCCAAGCTGAGCATCGCTGCTTCATTGATGTGCAGGATGTTCGGTTGGTACCGTTTCCAAGTTCGTTCCACCACGTGTAACGCAACCGGTCAACGGTCCGACCAAACCCGATCGTTAGTATTCACGTGGTGGGACTCCATTTAGCAAACCGAAGCTTCACGTACGAAAGCCTGAAACAGGCACGCAAAACGTGAACTCACAAATCAATCGTGTGCGGTATTGATGTCGCCGCCGCACACGGCCTGCATTGGTCATGCGGAACCTTTGATCAAGCGGCACAATTTTTTTTAACCTCTCGTTTTTCAAAAGGAAAAACATCA
>CAXGRW010000876.1:0-2301 GCA_964012125.1 uncultured Rhodopirellula sp. | reverse complement strand
TTGTGCGAACACTAACGCCATAGATAGGGGGAGCAAGTTCGCTTTGCCACCATCTGCAGTGTCCAGTTCAAACTATTTTCAGATTTTCAATTCTTGATGCAGCGCATCCCTGAGCCAGAGCTCATGACGAGCAAAGAACAGGTCGATGCCTACGCGGAGGCTGATTTCAGCAGTGGTGATGCCAGAACGGTGGCCCTGGTTGAACAATTGCTGGATGAGACGGGTTCTCTGCCAGACAATCCTTTAATCGTCGATCTTGGCTGCGGTCCAGGCAACATCACCTTTCGTTTGGCTGCGTTGCTGCCGAACGCACAAGTGATCGGGATCGATGGTTCCGAGCCGATGCTGAGCGTGGCCAAACAACGTTCCGTTGACGCACCAGGCGACTTGCAGTTCATCTGCATGCAACTCAACGAAATTGCCGCTGACCTCAAGGACTCGGCAGATTTAGTGGTCAGCAACAGTTTGTTGCACCACCTCAAGGATCCGGGGTTGCTTTGGACCGTGACCCAATCGATTAGCAAGCCTGGCTGTCGTGTTCTGCATCGTGATTTGCGTCGTCCTTCGACCCTCGCTGAGGTCCATCACCTGCAGCAACAACACTTGCCGAATGCACCATCGATTCTGATTCAGGACTTCACTGCGTCTCTGATTGCTGCCTACACCACCGATGAGGTCACTGAGCAACTGCATCGGGCGAACACGACTCTCCTTAGGGCATGGCCTGAGGACGACCGTTATCTGGTGGTGTCAGGCTTAGTGGGTTGAAGAGTTCTGATGAGCAGCAGCCAAGCACCCCTAGAGATTGATTTGGCCAAGCAACTGGCTGAAGCCGTTGATCGACGTCGGAATTTCGCCATCATTTCTCACCCGGATGCTGGTAAGACAACGCTCACCGAGAAACTGTTGTTGTACGGGGGTGCCATCCAACAAGCCGGAGCCGTGAAGGCACGGGGGGAGCAACGCAAAGTCACGTCCGACTGGATGGAACTTGAAAAGCAGCGAGGAATATCGATTACATCAACTGTTCTTCAATTCGATTACGGCACAACAACGATCAATTTGCTCGACACCCCTGGGCACCAGGACTTCTCTGAAGACACGTATCGGACCCTGGCTGCCGCGGATAACGCCGTGATGCTCGAGGACGCTGCCAAGGGCCTTGAACCACAAACACGCAAGTTGTTTGAAGTTTGTCGGATGCGACAGATCCCGATCTTCACCTTCATCAACAAAATGGATCGCCCCTGTCGCGATCCACTGAGTTTGCTGGATGAAATTGAATCCGAACTTGGCCTCATCCCTTGGGCAGTGAATTGGCCCATCGGCAGCGGTGAACAATTCCGTGGTGTCATCGACCGTCGCTCTCGCGAGGTGATGTTGTTCAGTCGCGCCGGACGAGGCCAACAGGCGACGGAACGCAAGTTGTCTTTGGATGACCCAGCACTGCGTGAACTGGTTGAGAACGATTTACTCGATCTTGCCATTGAAGAACTAGAGCTACTGGAGGCCGCAGGTGCAGACCTGGATTTAGAGGCGGTGCATTCCGGTGATTTGACACCGGTCTTTTTTGGATCGGCCATGACCAACTTTGGTGTACGCCCATTTCTCGATGCGTTTTTGGAGCTTGCTCAACGACCGATTGGTCGTACGAGCAGTGACGGAATGATCGATCCGCTTCGAGAGGATTTCAGTGGCTTTGTTTTCAAGCTGCAGGCCAACATGGATCCTCGCCATCGCGATCGTGTCGCCTTCGTCCGTGTCTGTAGTGGTCGCTTCGCTCGCGATATGACCGTGAAGCATGCCCGCAGCGGTAAGGCGATTCGGTTGTCTCGTCCTCAAAAACTTTTTGGGCAGGATCGTGAAGTTGTTGAAGATGCCTATCCCGGAGATGTGATTGGTTTAAACAATCCGGGAATGTTTGCCATTGGCGATACGTTGTACGTGGGCAACAAAGTGGAATTTGAAGGAATCCCTTCCTTCAGCCCTGAAATCTTTAGCTGGCTTCGCAACCCAAACCCATCGGCGTTTAAGAATTTTCGAAAGGGGGTGAATGAACTGCGGGAGGAGGGAGCCGTTCAGATTCTTTACGACATCGATGAGAGCAAGCGTGATCCAATCCTCGCCGCTGTGGGACAACTGCAACTCGAAGTTGTGCAGCATCGTCTTGAGCATGAGTATGGCGTTGAAACACGATTAGAACCCCTTGGATATCAAGTGGCCCGTTGGGTAACAGGGGGCTGGCCTGAACTAGACAAGTTGGGGCGAATCTTCAACTGCAAAACTGTTCGCGATGCGTGG
>CAXGRW010000875.1:0-2301 GCA_964012125.1 uncultured Rhodopirellula sp. | reverse complement strand
GCCTTCGGATTACTGCCTTCGGATTACTGCCTTCGGATTACTGCCTTCGGATTACTGCCTTCGGATTACTGCCTTCGGATTACTGCCTTCGGATTACAGACCACGCCTCAGACAGCAAAGTCTGCGACAGCCATCGATGCCAGCGGATACGTCGCATGCCAACCCCCGTCATGTGACAGCCCCACTTGGAAAACGTCCAGCATAGCGATCCAGTCGATCCAAGGGTGAGAGACGCTGCCATGTTTGCATCGAATGAGTGCAACCTCGTCACGCGTCCACCCGACCTAAGATATCAGACCGCTGACTTGACGTGCCCTTGAACGAACTCGCCCTCGAGTTCGGAGACAGGGTATGCTGGAAGTGGCGAATCTGGCAGATGACCAACACCTACGAAACGCTTCCAAATCCGAACCGGATGCACCGCAACCAGACTGCGACCCTGACCTCCACCATGAACCTCTGCACCAATCCTGTTGAAAGGCGCCGTTGTGAAAGTGTGCCGTCTGCACACACGCCCCGTATACGATCAATCAACACAGCTTGGAAACGAGGCTGATCACTTCATGATGGATTCCAACGACAACCGTTCCCAAGAAGTCGATCTTGGAGCAACGTCTGATTCAGCTGAAGCAAGCACGTCGAATTCTTCGAATCGCCGTCGGTGGTGGATGCCATTGGCAACTGTCTGTTTGGCTTTGTTACCCTTTGGTGCTTTAGAAACCGCTCTTCGTGTTTTCGCCCCACAAGCAACGCAAGACATCGCCGTCGACCCCTACGTTGACCTGCAACAACTGGAACCGCTATTTCAATTGGAAGCATCCACAAATGAGTGGAAAATTCCTGAACACCGGATGAACTTCTTTCGGCCTGCGACGTTTTCAGCCAAAAAGAAAGACACAACCAAGCGAATCTTCGTTCTCGGTGGATCAACAGTCCAAGGAAGACCGTTTTCTACCGAAACTGCTTTTCCGATCTGGCTGGAGATGCGTCTACGGGCAGCGTTTCCGAACACCAAGTTCGAAGTCGTAAATGTTGGTGGCATTTCCTACGCCAGCTATCGCGTTTCCAAACTCGTCACTGAGGTACTGAAACACGAACCTGACGCCATTGTGTTGTACACGGGACACAACGAGTTTCTCGAGGATCGGGAATACGGTTCCCTGCTGGAAGCGGGGCCGTTTCGGACATGGCTATCAGGCATATCAGGCAATATCCGTACTGTGTCCTGGTTACGGGAGCATTTCAAGCCGGACACAAAACCAGCATCACAAATGCCAACCGAAGTCGATGCACGACTTGATCATGTAGGCGGTCTTGAAAAATACCGTCGCGACCCCGCATGGCGAAACGGCGTTGAGAAACATTTTGATTCTGTATTTTTGACAATGGTCAAACAAATCAAGAAGGCCGAGATACCTTTGTGGATTTGCATGCCGACCTGTGATCTGGTCAACACACCGCCGTTCAAAGTTGAACTGGCAAACAAACTTTCAGAAAAACAACTTACGGACTGGCAACAAAACTGGACCAAGGCCACAGATGACCAACTACCAGCCTCTCAGCGTCTAATCGCATGTCAGCAATGCCTAGCCATTGATCCATTGGATGCCGGTGCACACTACCTGACCGGGCGTCTGTTCTACGAACGGGGAGACACCGGAATGGCCACGGAACATTTGACTTTGGCAAAGGATCTTGATGTCTGCCCATTGCGGGCGACCACCAAAATCGAGCAATCAGTCGTCAACATTGCCACACAAGAAAACATCCCGATCATCTTAACGCCAACTCTTTTCGACGAACGTGACGCGAATGGCAATCGGCTACCCGATGGGATCGCAGATCCTCAGTTGTTTGTTGATCACCTGCATCCTTCGATCAAGGGCCACCAGATACTCGGAATGGCCCTCGCTGACAGCATGATCAAGAACGAATTATTCACGGAATTACCAAGCCTACACGACAAACCGCTTCTGGAAGAACGTTATCAAGCTTTATCGAAACAACACCTTTCTGGCTTGGGTGAGGCTTATTACGCACGAGGCAAACAGCGACTGGAAGGCCTGCGCCGCTGGGCAACCGGGCGAGCGGGGCAAACCCCAAAACTAAAGCAAGACTGACAGCACTCTGCAAATGACCTAAAATCGTTGTTCGTTCAGCGAGTTTGAAACAGCACAATTTCGCGGCATTGAGTCAAGACGCTTTCACTGGCAGATAAAAATGAAAAGAATCCTTTGTCTGTTATTTTTCTTCGTGGCGATCGCTCCTCCGTCCTTCCAGTACGGTGGAATGGCACAGGAT
>CAXGRW010000874.1:0-2321 GCA_964012125.1 uncultured Rhodopirellula sp. | reverse complement strand
CTCGAACAATGCACCACCCCAGTCCCCAGCAATTGCCCGGAGTAAAACCTGTTATCAAGTCACCAGTTTGTGGTTGAGTCATCGCTTTGACAGCTTGCTCAGAAACAATCCGCTCGCCTCTCCGCAACTGTCCACCGCTCAAAATCATCTGGTAAAAACGGAACATGTCGCGGGCCGTCGAAAAGAGCCCACCAGAAGGATTAGGTGCTTTGACATTCGATGGATCGACAATGCGGTTATCAATCTCGGCTAGCGTCTTGTTTTGGCCATCCATCCGATACAGCCCAGCAATTCTGGCTTGCTGTTTCTCATTGGGAAAGAAACTCGTATTGGTCATATTGAGTGGATCAAAGATCCGCTGTTGGACAAACTCTTCGAAAGGTTTTCCAGTAACAACTTCAACAACGCGTCCAGCCACATTGAGACCGGGACTGTACTGCCATTTTGTCCCTGGCTGAAACCTCAGTGACCGCGTAGCAAGTTCGTCCACGGAATCTTTGAGCGATGAATCAAAAATCTGATTTCCGGCAAGTCCCGATGTATGTGTGATCGCATCTCGAATCGTAATTTCGCGATCAGGAGCACTGCCGTCTTGCAATTTGAGGTTTTTGTATACCGGAAGGTATTTGCTAATTTTTTCGTCGATATTCAGTTTACCTTCATCCTGCAAGATCATCACAGCAGTCGCCGTCACAGGCTTTGTCATCGAGGCAATTGAGAACATCTTGTGGGTTAGCATCTCCTTTCCGGAATCGATGTCCGCCAATCCAACCGCTCCGAGATGCACGACCTTTCCGCCGCTTGCAACAAGCGTAACTGCCCCCGAAACTTGGCCTTCATCGACAAAACGCTGCATCGCCGCATCGACCGGCTTCAAAACTGGAATTGTAATCTTGCCACTGGGTTCCTGGCCCAAAGCAAAACTGATTGACATGAGCACCAGCGGCAGTGCGGTAGCATGAGTACGATGGTTCATTGTGATTCGTTGCCTTCCTTCGATGGTATTTCGTAAAGTCTACTTAGCGACGGACCACAATTGTACCGAAACGGTGCCCCTGAGTATTGCGACATCCACCCATTGGCATGACAGCACGTGCGAGCGGGTCTTACGCTGACCTGCTTCGACGACGATTGCTCGCGGCACACGCCTGCACTGACGCACTAATCGAGAAGCATAAACGGGAACGGTTAGGCCGACCATTGCAAAACGGTTCATTAACGGTGCAGTGTTCCTGAACCTACGCAACCGAGTTACAATCAAAACACTAGTCACAGGCCGGCGACTAGCGCAAGTGGTCTCAGAAGAACAGCAACTCATCTGCTGAAGAATGAATTCCATGAACACCGACTTATCAGGAAAACGAATTGCCATTGCCGGCGGCAGCGGTTTTCTTGGCCTCTCGATGGCCGAACATTTCATCCATCAAGGTGCCGAAGTCACCATCATCTCGCGATCAGCACCTCAAGCTACAGGAACATGGAAATACACTGCATGGGATGGCCGCACCTTAGGTGACTGGACAACTGTGATCGATGGCTGTGACGCCGTCGTGAACCTTGCAGGACGTACAGTAAACTGCATCAAGACGCCCGATCACCGAGATGAAATTCTGCGATCGCGTGTTGAGTCCACGCGTGTGTTGGGAGCAGCGATGCGAGAAACGCAACGACCACCACAAGTCTGGGTCCAAATGAGCACTGCCCACATTTATGGCGACCCTCCCAACGCTGTATGCAGTGAAGAATCAGCGACCGGATACGGTTTGGCGCCGACGGTAGCAAAAGAATGGGAAGCCGCCTTTGCAGAGAGCATTCTGCCTGACCAGCGTGGGGTAGTGATGCGAACCAGTTTCGTTGTGGGACGTAATCGTGGCGGTGGCGGTGGTGCCATGGCAACCCTTGGCTTGATCACGAAACTCGGACTCGGTGGCAAAGTCGGAAAGGGCACGCAAGGTATGTCGTGGATTCACGAAGATGACTTGAACGCAATTTTTGCCCGGGCCATCTTCAACGATTCAATGTCAGGGCCCTACATTGTCTCATCACCTCACCCAAAATCCCAAGTCGATTTCATGCGTACGTTGCGCAAATCAATGGGTATGCCCATTGGGTTACCAGCTTTCGCGTGGATGGTCCGCATCGGCGCTCCATTAGTTCTGAGGACCGATCCAGAACTTGTGCTCTACGGACGCTACGTAGTCCCCAAACGCCTGCTGGACGAAGGATTTGAGTTCCAGTTTGCAGACCTGACCGAAGCCTTGAAAGATTTACACCAATGAAACATCCCTCAACGACAAGCTTGCTGTCAAATAGAGGGTAGA
>CAXGRW010000873.1:0-2322 GCA_964012125.1 uncultured Rhodopirellula sp. | reverse complement strand
AATCGACGATCTTGGTAGGGTAAACACAACTTTGGCCGGGTTCGACACAACCTTGGCCGGGTTTAGAAAGAGGGGCAGCCTGAGACGCTGAGACCAAGAAGACGGACACCTACGAAAAACACTGTGCGTACTTTCCGCTGTAACAGGTCAGAGAAAGCGTAGAGATTACGCAAAGCGTGCAGAGCAGGGTGACTTCTGTGCAACACACAGATTCACGTTTTCGATTGATTCATGATTTTCACGAAATCGTGTGTCGTACTCGGTTGCCGCAGCGTGGGATACCGTTACATTCGAGGGCATGACTACGACTGCCAAAAAACTACCGACGATCCGCCAACTGCCACCCAATCTGATCAATCAGATCGCTGCTGGCGAAGTCATCGAACGCCCGGCCTCGGTCGTCAAGGAATTGCTGGAAAACAGCATCGATGCGGGTGCCCGCCGCATCGAAGTCACGATTGCCGGCGGCGGTAGCGAACTGATCCGTATCAGCGATGACGGTTGCGGCATGACCTCCGAGCAACTACCGCTGGCAGTTTCCAGTCATGCAACCAGTAAACTGCCTGACGATGAATCATTATTCCACGTTGCTACCTTGGGATTCCGTGGCGAGGCGATCGCTTCCATCGGCAGTGTTTCGCATTTGACGATCCGCAGTCGGACCGAATCAGAAGACAGTGGCTCGGAGTTAGCTGTCCGTGGCGGCGTCATCGAATCACCCGTGCCATGTGGATGCCCGACCGGTACCGTGATGGAAGTCCGAAACCTTTTTTTTAATACCCCCGTACGACACCGTTTTCTAAAAACAGCACAAACCGAACGTGGGCATATTGTAGAAGCCTTCACGAGACTCGCACTCGCGAATCCACAAATACACTTTGTACTCACCAACAACGACAAGCAACTCTACGATCTTCCCGTGACCGAGCGTTGGGCGGCGAGGATCGAAGCATTCTTCGGCGCTGAAGTTTCTGAGTCGCTGATCCCCATCAACAGTGATGACGGGCAGATCAAGATCAGCGGCTATGTATGTGATCCGTCGGTCAGCCGTGGTAATAATCGCATGCAGTATCTATTCCTCAATGGAAGACACATTCGCGATCGTGCGTTGCAACACGCCTTGGGTGAGTCTTATCGCGGCATGCTGATGGTCGGTCGGCACCCCGTCTGCTTTTTACGGATGGACATGCCCGCGGACATGATCGATGTCAACGTCCACCCATCTAAACTGGAAGTCCGCTTCACCGACGGAGGTCGGATTTACAGTCGTCTGCTGCAATCACTGCGGCACCAATTTCTGACCACCAACCTGACGCAACGTGTTGGACCACCTGAACCCATCAAAGACGACAGCGAACTCAGGAAGCAACCGTCTAGTGAATTGGGACTTCCCGTTTCTGTTGAGCAACAACAACGGCAAGCCGTGATTGACTGGGCACGCACCGGCCAAACCAACAACGGCAATGCCAACAACGGCAATGCCAGCCGTGATGGACAACTGGGGGGAACCCCCGCATTCCAGCCTTTCCCAGGAAACAACTCGATCCTTAACCCAGGTGGAGCCAATGCAACTGGTGCCACCAACGCTGACACGGCAACCGGGAACACGCATGCTGAGCATGAACAGGCACCGTGGGACAGCACTGGCCACAGTCAAACGAACGCGATTCCCGCAAATCCCACAGCAGACCAGCCTAGCGTTTGCTACTTGGGTTTTCAGGTACACAACCGCTATCTCGTAACCCAAGACGAGTCGGGTATGGTTGTGATTGATCAACATGCATTACACGAGCGTGTTTTATACGAACGTGTCTGCGCAAAAGTCCTATCTGACAATGCGTCCCTTGAATCTCAACGCTTGCTCGTACCTGAGCCAGTCTCTTTGACGCCTGCTGAGCGAACGGCAGCTCTCGACGTCAAAGAGACTCTTGCACGGATTGGAATTGAAATTGACGAATTCGGCGGTGAAACAATTCTGATTCACTCTTATCCTGCGATGCTGCCCAAAACGTCACCGGGAGACATGCTGCGTACGCTGCTGGAATCGGTGATTTCAGCTGGCAAGCAACCGGACCCCAAGGACTTGTTGAATCATTTACTGTCAACCATCGCTTGCAAAGCAGCAGTGAAAGCGGGCGATCCGCTTAATTCGCAGGAAATCACCAGTCTGCTGGAACAGAAGGATCTGTACCATGAGACGCATCATTGCCCTCACGGTCGCCCCACGGCTTTGTTTTTCAGTCGTGATGAACTAGATCGCATGTTCGGACGCCTCGGCCCGCGAGCACGTAGCTGACAGTGATCTCGTAGCTGACAGTGATC
>CAXGRW010000872.1:0-2324 GCA_964012125.1 uncultured Rhodopirellula sp. | reverse complement strand
CCAAGGGGCAGTGCATAGGTTGATCCGCCATAACGAGCCGCGCCATTGCGAGCAGCTGGAAACAAGGACCCCACTTCTAATTCGATTCGCTTTACTTCATCAGCAGTCATCTTGACGACTGCATCATTGTGAGCTGCCTCACCCACAAGCGCGAGTGGATAGATCACCACATCAGCTTTTTTCGCTCCGGCCAGAAAGGCATCACTGATGCCGCTGGGATCAGCTCTGTTTAATGACAGCACATCGACCTGTATCTCTTGCTCCGACACTGCCTGCCATCCTCTTGAGACAGCATTTTCATCATCTGATTCTCCCACCAGCAAAACCCGCAGCGGTACATTTTTACGCGTTTGGGCAGCAGGCGGTACGACGGGTGCCTGCTTGCCGCAGCCCATGTCGAGACTGGCAACGACGGCGGCAGCTCCGACCAAAAATCGGCGTCGGTCCGAGGGGAAATCAGCTGGTGTCACAGATGAGGCTCGTGGTGGCAGGTTAATCACGTCGGGAATCGATTGATTTGGGTAACAACGCAGGTAATCCTTTCCCGCGAGGGTTAAGTCCAGCGTTGATACGCATTATAGTGGCCCGGAGTTCACACAGTCTTTCGCAGCACGAGGCAGGAGAATCATATACATGAGTTGCTACCTAGGAATTGATATTGGTACCAGCGGAACCAAGACACTTGCGATTGACGTCTCAGGCAAAGTCCTCGCTGAATCAGTAGCCGAATATCCACTCCACCAACCCCGCCCGGGCTGGACAGAACAGGATCCCGAAGACTGGTGGAAGGCGACTGTCAAAACGGTCCGTGCAGTCATGCGGAAAGCCAAGCTGAAACCAGATTCAGTCAAAGCCATCGGCCTGAGCGGACAAATGCATGGCTCAGTGTTTCTTGACAAGAAAGATCAAGTCATCCGAAAAGCATTACTGTGGAACGATCAAAGAACAGCCGCAGAGTGTGACCAGATCACGACCGCAGCAGGTGGTCGCAAGAACTTGATCAAAATGGTAGCCAACCCGGCATTAACTGGCTTCCAGGCACCAAAGATACTTTGGCTTCGAAACAAGGAAAAAAGAAACTTCGACAAACTGGCAAAGGTCCTTCTCCCGAAAGATGACATTCGTCGACGCTTGACAGGCGATTTTGTTACAGAAGTCAGCGACGCCAGCGGAACCCTGCTACTGGACGTTGTGAAACGAAAGTGGTCCAAACGCCTACTTAGCAAGCTTGAACTTGATGAACAGATTTTACCTCGAGTGGTAGAGAGCGATGAGGTTACCGGGACGCTTACGAAGGACGCGGCCAAGAAACTTGGCTTGACGACGGACTGCAAAGTCGTGGGCGGGGCAGGGGACTGCGCCGCAGGTGCCGTCGGAAATGGCGTCGTACGGAAAGGAATCCTTAGCACTTCAATTGGAACCAGTGGCGTGATGTTCGTCCACAGCGACGAACCCCAATACGATGCAACGGGCAGGCTTCACACTTTTTGTCACGCGGTGAACGGCAAATGGCACATGATGGGGGTCAACCTCACAAGCGGCGGCTCGCTTCAGTGGTGGGTTGATTCCGTTCTACAAGGACTAGCCGGGATTGCTCCCAAAAATCGCTACGCAGCGGCAACTGCTGAAGCTGCCGCAATCGCGGCCGGAAGTAACGGTTTGCTGTTCCTGCCGTATCTCAATGGCGAGAGAACACCTCACGCAGATCCCAATGCACGAGGTAGCTTCGTTGGTATGAACCTCACTCACACTCGAGGCCACATGACACGAAGCGTGATGGAAGGCATCACTTACGCACTTCGTGACAGCCTCGACATCATTCAATCCCTTGATGTGCCTGTACGTCAAATCCGGGCGTCGGGAGGCGGCAGCAAGAATCCGATGTGGCGTCAGATGCAAGCCGATGTATTTGGTAAAAAAATCACCACGCTGGAAGTGGAACAAGGCCCAGCTTTCGGAGTGGCCTTGCTTGCGGCTGTCGGTGATGGAGCATACCGCTCGATTGAATCTGCCTGCAAAGCAACGATTAAAGTTGCGGATGAAACGCCTGCAAACCGACTTGCAACAAAACAGTACAACCAGCTGTTTCCGATTTACAGAGACCTGTATGGCCAACTGAAGGGATCAATGGCCAAAATTGCGGAGTATCAGGATTCACAAAGCTGACAACCATTCACGAAACGTGTGTCAGCCAACCAACGAAATCCCGCCAATCAACTAAAATCCGGCCTGACTTGAATGGCCCTTCAAGCATGCCCGTGGCTGATTAGCTCGCCCCCATCCTCGCCACTTACTGGAAAACCTGAAATGCAACGTCTGACCGT
>CAXGRW010000871.1:0-2325 GCA_964012125.1 uncultured Rhodopirellula sp. | reverse complement strand
CCATTTTCCTCGGAACGCATGACAGTCCGTTCACGACGGAACTGTCGACGCCCGAATCATTGCAACTGAGACTCTTTGGAGAGTTTTTAGAGAAAGGCGTGATCCGCAAGGCACGGCCTTGGATTCTCATGAGTCGGGCGGAGCAGGAACCGCCAGAGTCGGAACTGCAAGCGATCTGGCAGCGTTTGGCTGGTCGCCCTCTGCCGTTGGCGTCCTGATAAGTCAGAGCTGGAACTCTTGCTCTATCTGCAGGACGAATCACAGTGTCGAGGCCTTCCGAATCGCGTGTCGCAGGGCAACTGCCATCACGATGCACTACTGCCATCGCTATGTTCTGTTACGCCCAACACATACCCCCAATACATGCTGCTGCCACGACTCGTTGAATGACCTTTCAGTGCGTAACCAATCTCGAGTGACGACGCCCCAGCCCCACCAAACGTCGGATCACGGGCGACCAGCAAGCAAGCAGGGGCCAGCGAAGCAGGGTCTTCGAGAGATCATCTGCCACTGCCGCGAAGGAACAGGAAGCAGTGCTGAATGCAAGCCTTCTAGTCATCTCAGGCATGGCATTTGCGTCGACTGAATTCCCACAATCATTGGAATTTTCAGTTAGACTAGCCGTTGATTACGCAAACCCCACATCCCACCTTAGGAACACTTTCTTATGGAATCATCACGTCGTGGATTTCTCAAGGCGACCGCAGCAGGCTCTGCATTAGCAGTATCAACTGATGCGATTGCCCAAGATGGCTCGAAAAAGCTTCGTCTGGCATCGATTGGCGTTGGCGGCAGCCGTGGCCGATACAATCGTGGCGGCAATATCGCTCGTGAGGCGGCGAAACATGCCACCATGGTCGCCGTCTGTGATGTGGATGATGTTCACGCCGCTGAATTCAACAAAGCCTTCGGCGGGAAACTCAATACATATCGCGACTACCGCGTGATGCTCCGTGAGGAGAAACCCGATGTGGTCACGATCGGTACTCCCGATCACTGGCACGTTCCGATCGCCATTGCAGCTCTTCAAAGCGGTGCTGACGTCTACTGCGAGAAACCGCTGACGTTGACCATCGACGAAGGGAAACAGATTCGAAAAGTCGTTGAAGAAACTGGTCGCATCTTCCAAGTCGGTACCCAGCAGCGCAGCTCCAAGGATAAATTCCTGACAGCGATCGCGATGGTGCAAAGTGGACGTCTGGGTAAAAACGTCAATGCTTACGTAGCCATTGGTGGAGCGCCATCTGGCGGGCCATTTAAAAACACCGAAACGCCCGAAGACATTGATTGGAACATGTGGGTAGGCCCAGCCCCCATGGCCGACTACTCAAACGAGCGTCGCCGAATGTTCCGCTGGTACTTCCAGTATTCCGGTGGAAAGATGACCGACTGGGGTGCCCATCACATCGATATTGCGCAGTGGGCACTTGCACCAGGAGAAGACGGACCAATCAGAGTTTCAGGCGAGGGCGAATTCCCAGAGGTCGTGCCAAGCGATTTCAATTGGGGAAAGTTTCTCAATGGAGAAGCATCACTGCCCAACGCTTTCAACACCGCAACTCGCTTTAACATCGACCTGACCTACGGTAATGGGTCGGTGATGAGCGTCAACAATCACTACAAACGCGAAGGTGATAATGTTGACTTCGGAAATGGAATTCTGTTTGAAGGTGAAAAGGGTCGAATTTTCGTCAATCGTGGCAAAATCGAAGGAAAACCATATCAAGCTTTGACGGATAGCGACCGTGCAGAATTGGACGAACTGATCGTCAAGATTTGCAAAGGCAAGCGACCCGGCAATCACATGCAAAACTTCTTCGACTGCATTAGTGATGGAGGCAAGCCAATCTCGGATGTCTGGTCGCACCACCGGACGATGACTTCATGCCATCTCTGCAACATTGCCCTCATGCTGGGACGTGAATTACGATGGGACCCAAAGGCCGAACGCTTCATCGATGATGACGAGGCAAACGCTTTGATGACACGAAAATCTCGTGACTTCGATCCGAAAGCCTGATCGAAGCAACTCCGATCGAAAGCCATCCCGGGGAATTCCCCGAGTTCTTTCAAACAAGCCAACACTGCCAGTCTGATAGCGAAAGTGCCGATACTGAGTGAGGCTTGTTGAACTTCAGAGACTGAGAAAACGAAAAAACCGAGTGCCGGCACTTGCCGACACCCGGTTTTTTAATGCATCAATCTGACTCAAACTTTCTCGGCCGCAGGGACCTCGAATCCACTGCGATAATCACGCGTCAGCATGGCGTTGGCGTCTTCGTTATTGGTGAAACGCTCCGTGGCATTATCGAATTCCAGCAGAGG
>CAXGRW010000870.1:0-2331 GCA_964012125.1 uncultured Rhodopirellula sp. | reverse complement strand
TTGATGCCCGCCTCATCAGTGGTGCCAGCGATTTCAGCGTTGATTCTAAAGCAGGCTTGTAAGCGGGCGACGCCTTTTCGCTTGCTGCCAAGTAAGCGAGGTTCTCTGCCGTCACGCTCATTCCCGAGGGAATCGCACTGTCGACTGGATCCTTCACGCGAACGATGAGGGTCGGGTGATCGCTGGAAGTGAAGAAGAAACCGCCACTCCGCTGATCGGCGAACAGTTCGATCTGTTTATCGGTGAGCGAGGCGGCCGCTTGCAGCCACTTCTCATCACCAGTCGCGCGATGTAAGGCGATCAACCCAGAGACTAAAAACGCGTAATCATCAAGGTAAGCATTGAGCTTTGCCTCTCCCGCGGCATAGCTTCTAAGTAATCTGCCCTGCTCTGTTCTTAATTCTGCGAGTATGAAGTTGGCTGCATTGGCTGCTGCTTGGATGTAGTCTTTGCGATCTAGGATTCGTCCCGCATCTGCCAGTCCGGAGATCATCAGTCCGTTCCAGGCGGTGAGGATCTTAACATCCGTGATGGGGCGAACTCGCTTGCTGCGGATTTGGAAAAGTTGTTTCCGTGTGACGTCAATTTCGCGCTGCAGTGTTGCGAAGTCAGTTTTGCGAGTTGTCGCAATCGAGCTTAGTGCCTTACCGGGGGCGGGGGCGTAGTATTCCCCTTCAAAGTTGGCAGGTCCGTTCATCCTGAATACTTGTTTGAACAGGTCAAAACCCGACGACAGTTTTGCTTCGTCGAGTTCTTCCTGTGTCCAACGATAGAACTTTCCTTCCTCGCCCTCGCTGTCAGCATCGAGCGCACTGTAGAACGCACCGCCGGGTGCTTTCAACTCTCTGAGCGTGAAGTCGCAAATGCCTTCGACCACGCTGCGGTACTCAGGATTGCCAGTGTCTGCGTAAGCTTCTGCATAAATGGACGCCAGTTGGCCATTGTCATACAGCATCTTTTCGAAGTGTGGGATTTGCCAAAGTCCATCAACGCTGTAGCGATGGAATCCGCCACCAAGGTGATCGTACATGGCGCCGCTTAGCATTCCATCAAGAGTGGTAAGCAGCATCTGCTTTGCGTTCTCGCGTGTTGTTGCATTCACGGTGTCGCTGCGACTGCGGTCGAGCAGGAAGGCGAGGTTTGACGGTTCTGGGAATTTTGGTCGGTTCGGATCACGACCGAAGCCACCATTGACCGGATCATATTGCTTTGCGAGTGCCTCGCCGACTTGGGCGATCAGACTTTCGTCGAGTCGATCATCATCGGGCGTTTCTTTCTCAGGGTTCTGGTTCGCTTTCACGGCAGCGGTGAGCGTTGTTGCTTGTTGTGTGACGGCATCGCGCTGTGTTTTCCATGCCTTGTCGATTTGGTCCATGACAGAGAGAAAGCCCACCGAGTTTCCACGATCACCGGTCCGCGCGGGGAAGTAGGTGCCACCCCAGAACGGTCGACCATCGGGAAGCAGGAAGACAGACATCGGCCAGCCACCGTTGCCTGAGATCATTTGCACAGCGGTCATGTAGATTTGATCCACATCGGGCCGTTCTTCGCGATCCACTTTCACGCAGACAAATTTTTCATTCATCTGTTTCGCGATTTCTGGATCTTCGAACGACTCGCGTTCCATCACATGGCACCAGTGGCAGGCAGCGTAGCCCACCGACAGAAACACCATCTTGCCTTCACGTTTCGCCTTGGCAAACGCCTCCTCACCCCAAGGATACCAATCCACCGGATTGTGAGCATGCTGCAACAAGTAAGGACTAGACTCCTTGGCAAGCTGATTCGTGTGTTGCTTTGACGCAGGTTTTGTCTGAGGGATTTCCGCACAGGTTGTATGCGAGACTGCGAGGCTTATGCAAATGCAGACGTAGCGTATTTTGAGATCTGATGTATTTAGCATGAGGGATTATGCTGAGGCTGAAGGTTTCATTTAGAGCATGCCGAGCCAGTGTTTTATATTGACAGCGTGCGAGCTGCTATGATTCTAACGAATTTCTGCAAGGCTGTTTTGGCGACTTGTTTGAAGTGAACGAACCGAACGAAATCACTGCCATTGAATTTGGATGTGCAGCTTGTGCCAGCAAAACAACCCTGCTGGGTCCAAGGTCCTCTTGCAAAGCAAAGAGTCAGACCTTCATTGTTGGTGTTCATCTGAAACAGCTACAGACGCATTTCGTTCGTGTGCTTGGGGCGTTTCTGTACTTTTCGGTGACAGGGCCTCGTATGCATTGGATAACTGGAGGGACCTTTTGTGTCCTTTCCGGACGTATCTCGCTTTCGCGAAACGTGTATATTGCTGTGTTTTTTAATTTGGCTGGTGGAGACGCC
>CAXGRW010000869.1:0-2340 GCA_964012125.1 uncultured Rhodopirellula sp. | reverse complement strand
GGCTTTGAAAATTCATTTAAAAATTCAGAAGTACGCGTGACAACATATTCAGGCATCGCTCGATTCACCTCACCAGCCAGTTCAATGAATCTGGCATTGAGCCCCTGCTTGCGTGCAAGCCATGAGAGGTAAAATGGGTCAATTGGAATGCAATGCCCACCAAGACCCGGGCCAGGATAAAACGCTTGGAATCCGAATGGTTTTGTCTTCGCGGCATTGATCACTTCCCAAACATCGATATCCATTGAGTCGAAAAGCACTTTCAGTTCATTGACCAACGCGATGTTCACGGCGCGGTAGATATTCTCAAGCACTTTGGCGGCTTCCGCGACTTCGCAATTACTGACGGGGATAACACCGGCGACAGCCGTTTCGTAGAGTCTGCTTGCACACTGAAGGCTAGTGTCGTTGATTGCGCCGACGACTTTCGGTATTCCGGCTGCTGAAAAATCTGGATTTCCCGGATCTTCTCGTTCGGGGCTGTAGGCAACAAAAAAGTCGTCGCCAGCTTTCAGGCCGCTTTGTTCCAGAATTGGTACGACGACGTCGCGTGTGGTGGTTGGATAGGTGGTGCTCTCAAGAACAACGAGCTGACCTCTTCTGAGTGCAGGCGCGATGTGCTCACAAGTCCCTGTGACGTACTTCAGATCAGGATCGCGCGCTTCATCCAGTGGAGTTGGAACGCAAATCAACAAAGCATCCGGTTCGCTCAACCGCTGCATGTCTGTCGTGGCTTCGAAAAGATCGCTTTCAAGCCATTTGGAGATCTTCACGCTGTCAATGTGCTTGATGTAGCTTTGACCGCGTGTCAGTGAGGCGACCTTCTCTGGATCGACGTCAAATCCCAGGCAGCGATAACCGGCGGTTGTGAACGCATCAATTAGCGGCAGGCCAACGTAGCCTAAGCCGATCACGCCGATGGTGCAGGTTTTGTTGTTGATCAGTGAGAGTAATTCAGTTGGGAGATTGGACGGCACTTGAAATATCTCGGCGAGTGGTGGTGGATGAATATCCTTGCAGGACAGCCGGTTGGGGTTATCAAGCGTTTCTGTCTTAGCTACCGTCATTGGATGACGACGCATAGCATAATCGATTCCAGTCGATGCCAGCTGTGTGATGGGATCTGTGTCACGGGACTGTAGGACGCCGGGATCTATGGCTGTCGGCCCATATCCCAGTATACCGGAGTGCGAGTGTTCCAGACCGCTAGTATCTGCGTACACGGGTGATCAGGACTGTTCCAATCATCACCATGACCGCATTTCCCATCCAGACTCCGTAAGGAGGCAGATTGCCATCCTTGGCCTGTTCCAGACCGAAAATGAACAACGGGTAATATGCCAGCAGGGTTGGCAGGAAACACAGTCCAAACGTTGACCAATAGTCACTGGTCTTGGCGATCATCGCGAGTGGTGCTCCAACGAACACAAAAAACAGGCAGCTGAAGCCCCACGCCCAACGTCGCCATGGCTCGGTTTGTAGGCGAATCAGACGCTTCCGTTTGCTACGCAGTTTCTCTTCAAGTTGTTTGCCCTTCCCGCTCGCAATTTCATCAAGACGGCAGGTCAGGATACTGAATCCGGTATGCGCTGCGACTTCACCCACTGCGATGTGATTGCGGTTGTCCTGTGCGACGCTCTCCCTGCCAAGTAAATTCAAGGGGACTGCACTGGGACTTTGGTCGCTCAGCTTTTTGGCCTTGAGCGCGTCACCCAGTGGGATTGGGAATTCTCCTTCATCGGGAATGATTCCACGAAAGTTACTCCCAGCTTCAATTTGAGTATCAACAACGTAAAGAACAAGTTGTTCGGTTGCCCCGTCCCATCTCAGTTCGCCTTCGCGGGCAGAAAGTTTGATCGGGTCACTACCGCCGCTTCGAATACTGACTGTCGGCCGAATCATCTTTCTGCCAACGACGTTCTCAACATGAATTGAGAACCCACGGTTGGGGTCACGCCCCGATTTGTAGTAACGCTGGTTCTTCAAATAACGGTAGGTAACGTCTTCGATCGACATCAGCACAACACGCTGAATACCGGGGCGGCCCCACGAGACGGCAAGATCCGACACGTAGACAGCGATCGGACTTAACAAAGCCGCAAAGATGAATGCGGGTTGCAGGATCTTCAGAGGGGAAATCCCCGATGCTTTCACGGTCGCAACTTCACCGTCAGCAGCCATCCGCCCATAAACGCAACAAACCGAAAATAAGGCGGTCGCGGGGAACGAAAATTGAAGAGCGATCGGCAGGACAAACGGCAGAAGCTGGAGAATGGCCAACGGGCCAAGGCCTTGCCGGAGAAGTTCGCGACCCACGCCAATCAAAAGGATCAGCAGTGT
>CAXGRW010000868.1:0-2342 GCA_964012125.1 uncultured Rhodopirellula sp. | reverse complement strand
TCTGACCAGAATGCATCGACTTGTGACGTAGCGTGACCAGTTTTTTGCCGTTTTTTTGCCGTTTTTGTGCCGTTTTTGTGGTGGGGCAGGCTCGGCGTCTGCCATGGTGAGACGGGTTGAATGCAGCTGGGTCATGCGGTCTGCTTTGCCGATCAGGCGGCCAGAGCTTCCGGCGTAATGGGGGGGATTTCCTCAGGGTATCAATGACGTCTGTTCGCTGATTTTTTACGAAGGTAAACAGAATCGATGGCTGCAACCGAAAAAGACGTTTGGATTGGATTCGATCTTGGTGGCACCAAGATGCTAACGATTGCGTACCAAAACGATTGGAAGGTGCTCGGTCGGCGACGCCGTAAGACACGAGGGCGGGATGGTGCGGAAAGTGGTGTACAACGCATCATTACCACGATTCATCGTTTGCTCGATGAATGCGAAATTGACTCGGAACGCATTGCCGGCATTGGCATTGGATGCCCCGGCCCAATCGACATGAATACTGGCTGTATCTTAATCACCCCAAATTTGGGGTGGGACGATGTGGAGATTGGTAAGAGTTTAAAAAAAGAATTTGGTTGTCCTGTGCGAGTCATCAACGATGTTGATGCGGGAGTGTTTGGGGAATACCAGTTCGGAGCCGCTATGGATTCACGTTGTGCAGTAGGGATTTTCCCAGGGACCGGAGTCGGTGGTGGTTGTGTTTATGAAGGGCGTATTTTGCAAGGTGCCGGCGTCAGTTGCATGGAAGTCGGGCATACACGGATCAGTAGCAGTAGCAGATCCAGTGGATATAAATTGCCCGGAACAGTGGAGGCCGAAGGCAGTCGCCTGACCATCGCTGCAGAAGCGGCCAAGGCAGCTCATCGTGGGGACGCTCCGTATTTAGCAAAAACAGTTGGGACTGATCTCGCTGAGATCCGAAGTGGCGCTCTTGCAAACTCAATTGCTAATGGTGACAAAGTAATTCAGAATCTGGTTGAGGAGGCAGCAACCGCAATCGGTTTAGCGGTAGTCAACATTGTTCACCTGCTGGCACCTGACAAAATTGTTCTCGGCGGTGGCTTGGTGGAAGCGATGGAAGATCTGATGGTGGGAACAGTCCGCGAGACCGCTCGAAAAAGTGTCATGAGTGTCTATCGGGATCGGTTCGACGTGGTGGCAGCCAAATTAGGTGACGATGCTGGTGTGCTGGGGGCATGCGCCTGGGCAAAGCAGGAAATCACAGGAAGCGAACAAGCGTAGTACTCCTCGCATTTTTAATGCGTTTGAGGATCAGCTTGAAGCACGGATGACCAAGGGGGTGATGGAACGCCGCGCTGCAATCTTCGAGAAGCGATGCCACGTTTATTTCTCGATGAGCGTAGAAGTTGCGACCTGTCACGAGCACGATATCTGCGGATTAGCTCGGGTGCTGTGCGTAAGTTGCCTGGTGCGTAAGTTGCCTGGTGCGTAAGTTGCCTGGTGCGTAAGTTGTTTCGCGCGAACGCTACTCTATGCTGGCTTGAATGGCTGACGTTCATCTGTGCTGGCGTTACTGCGCCCTAGACCTTGAGCCCTGCGGTCCACCGGTGATTTCCTGTCCCAGGGGGAGTGGGCGAGCCGCTGTCGCAAAGCCGCGGGCGTAGAGATGTTCCTTAAGTTTTCTAAACGCAGCAAAGCTATTTGGATACACCCAAACGGTAATCGTGGTCGAATTGGGGTCGCGGCCTGCCAGTTCAATGTCGAGTTCACTGCTGTTGGACAGGACTTTGTCGAGTGTTTGACCGTGCGGTGTTTCGAGTGGCTCGACGGTCATGCCAGTCAACTGAATTCGAGTAGCCATCTGGAGTTGTCCGCCACGCGAAATCATTTCGCGGCCCTTGTTCATGCGATATTTTGCTACGAAGCCTCGAATGGGGCCGACCGCGGCTTCTGTTTGGCCGTTGCGAGCGCCGGCAGCCATCCTTTCGAAATCCCGCTTGATTTCATCGAGAAGTTGGTTGATTGGAACGATGGACAAACGGTCTTCTTTCAGACGAAAATGAATTTCATCACCGAACACAGTTTTTGCCATCGGGGTGGGCAGATGCTCGACGGCGACAACCGGTGCCGGCTGATTTTCCAGATGCTGTCGTGCGCCCACCAACTGCTCTAATTCTTTCTGTGCGGATTTGAACTCGGTGACTCGCTGAGCATTCTGCACAGCCTGTGCATCAAAGTCTTTCTTCTTTTCTGCCCAAGCGTTTTCAACTTGAGCCAGCAGGTCCAGCATCAATGCCCGCTGTTGTTGACGGCGCTGTATCTTTGCATTGTATTCACGAATACTGTTTTCCAGACGCTGTGAATCAGCTTGAGCACTTGCTGCC